>JBPYES010000508.1:0-7014 GCA_051984825.1 Jatrophihabitantaceae bacterium | reverse complement strand
GGCCACTACCTCGGCTTGGGGCTCTCACCCGGTGACTGGATCGATTGGCGCTACCGGGCCCGCGACGACGTCGGCTACGTCCAAGCGGTGCAGCTGATCCACCGCTCCGGCGGCATCGTCGTGCCGGGCCACCCGTACTGCCCGTTCGTAGCGTGCCGGTGGAAGTTCGGCTACGACGAGGCGGACGCCGTCGAAGTGTGGAACGGCCCGTGGACCACCGACGACGAGTCGGCCGTCGAGACGTGGGATTCGATGCTGGTCCACGCCGTGCGTGGTAACCGTCGCTGGCTGCCTGCCATGGGCAACAGCGACACGCACAGCGAGTCGCAAGTGATCGGCCTGCCGCACAACGTCGTGCTGTCCGACGGGCTGTCGAGGGACGCCCTGCTCGACGCCATCAGCTCCGGGCGGAACTGGATCGCCGAGTCGTCGGCGGTGGAGCTGACCTTCTCGGCGGCCGGCAGCGGACTAACGGCCGGGATCAGCGAGCGGCTGCCGGTCGCAGAGCTGACGCCTGTCGACGTCACCCTCGAGGTCAGCGGCGTGCCGAACGGCCTGGTGCGGCTGATCTCCGACGAAGGTCAGGTGATGCAGGCGTCGCTGCCCGCCTCGGGTACCGGCACGGTCAGCTATCGCACGACGCCGTCGCGGGCGGCCTACATCCGGGCCGAGGTGCGCCACCCGCGCCCGGACGGCACACCGGGTAACGGCAACGGCATGGGCCCGGACCCGCAACTCGGCCCGATGGCCGCACTCACCAATCCGATCTTCCTGGGCCCTGGCTAGCTGCAGGTCATTCGTTGCGCGCCGTCTCCGGGCCGGTGATGCGGTTGAGCAACGGCAGCGTCGACGCAATGACGGCCAGCGATGCGAGAAGTCCGGTTGCGATGATGACGTAGTAGGCCCAGCCGGGTGCTTGGAGCGTCTCCCGGAGTTGGGCGCGCAGGAACAGGTGCGCGGCCAGAAACGCCGCTCCGACGGACGCGACCGCGGTGACGAGCAGGGGAGCGGCGGATTCCAGGCCGACGACACGGCGTAGCACCCCGAGTGGCGCGCCCGCGAGGCGAAGCAGACTGAACGGCCGTTTGCGCTCGATCAGGCCGCCGGCGATGCTGACCGCGAGGCTGCAGCCGGCGATGGGCAGGCTCGTCAGGATGACCACATCCGCGAGCCGCCGGTAGTCGTCGAGCAGACGCGATTGGTCGGCTTGCATCTCGGCGTTGGTCTCCGGGGCGAATGTATTCGGATAGGCGGTATCGAGCACGGTGCGGGCCTGCTCGAGCGCGGCCGCCGACCCGTTGGTGCCGACGATGATGCTGTCGATCGGCAACTGTTGCAGTTGCCTCGTCGAGACGTGGGCGACGGGCCAGATGTTCCGGCTCATCGACATCGGCCGTTGGAGGGCAAACCCGCCGCCGTAATCCGGCGAGATCATCACCGTGGCGGCGCCGGGCGGGCAGTGGCCCAGCGCAGGCATCGTGGCGAGATCAGCGCACGAGACCACCAGCTCCATCGGGCCGAATCTGGGCGATTGCTTCGCCGCGTTTGCGTCGTGGAGCACGGCCACGCCGGTCACGCCCGAGATCGACCTCAGCGCATGCGTGGTTGTGGCGTCCGCCGACGTGGCGGGATGCGCCGCATCTGGTTGCGACAGCGAGTCGATGAGGGTGCTGTCGGCGGCGCGGCCGAGGCCACCGGCGGTGTTCGAGCCCGCGGCGACGGCGGTGATGATCGCGATCGCGCAGGTGCCGACGAACACGGCGAGCACCAGGCCGCTGATCGCCCGGAATGCGGTCTGCGGGTTGTCGGCGAGCCGCCGGGCAGCAATCAGCGTGGCGGGACGGTTCGCGCGCCGGATCACCAGCCGCGAGGCGAGCATGGTCAGCCACGGCCCGGCGATGACCAGGCCCGCCATCACCAGCAAGACGCCGATCAGGAACAGCACGGCCTCGAGCGTGGTGTTGGTGTGCGTGCCGGCGCCGACGTCGCGGATGTAGGCGAAGTATGCGAGCTCGGCGATCCCGGCCAACAAGGGGATCAGCCGCCAGGCACGAGGCGGCCGGGGCGTGACGCGCCGGCTGACGCCGAGCGGGGAGATGCTCACCCGGCGGAGCGCGAGCCGGGCCGCCACTGCCGCCCCGAGCGGGATGCCCAGCACCACGAACAGGATGTCGGGAACGTTCAGCGACACGTCGCTGGTGAAGAACGGGTCGCCGGTGAACGGGATGCCGGCGATCGCCGGGCGCAGTGCGTAGAACAAGGCGAAGCCGCCGGCGACGCCGATGATGCTCGCGAGGGCAGATTCAACCGTGGAGATCACGGCGATCTGATTCGGGGTGGCACCGACAAGTCGCATCGCAGCGAAGCGTTGTTCGCGGCGGGTGGCCGACAGCCGGGTGGCACCACCGATGAAGATCAGCACCGGGAACAGCAGCGCTGCGGTGACGACCGCGAGGATCAGCACGATGCCGTTGTGGTTGATGCCGGCGCCCAACGCACAGCCGGCTCCGGTGCACTGGCTCGGTGACGTCGTGCTGATGTTTGGGACCAGGTGAGCATCGTTCTGGTGGGACAGCTCGGCGACGCTGTGGCCGATGATGATGATCAGCGAATCCGGCGAGGGCAGCGCTGCCGGGCCGATCGTGCCGACCATGCGCCCCGGATATCGATCGCCCAGCTGAGCGGCCGGCGTGGTGCGCAGCAACTTGGCCAGCGCCGGCGAGGCATAGAACTGGCCCGGCGCGGGCAGTTTAGGAATGCCCGGAGGAATCGGGGACTCTGACCCAGTGGCAGCCAGATCGACGCGGCCGATCTGTTTGCCCCGGTAGTAGTCGGCGCGCAGTCGCCACCACAGCGGATCAGTGGTGGACGGCCGCTCGGCCGACGGTCCGGCTGACGGCGCGTTCGATCCGTTGAAGCCGGTCTCCAGCCACGCGTAGCGCGCGTTCTGCGTGTTCACGGCGTTCAGCCCGGCCAACGTCGAGAGCAGCAAGCCGACACCGACCGCGACCGCGATCGCGATCAGTGCGAGCCGGGTGATCGCTTCGCGTCCACCCGCCAGTGCAAGCCGAAGGCCGAGGCGGATCACACGACCACCCGGTCTCCCGACATCGCGGTGACCCGTCCGTCGCGGACGATCACCTCGCGGTCGGCGTAGGCGGCCACCCGCGGCTCATGGGTGACCAGCACGACGGTCGTCGACCGTTCCCGCGCCGCGTCTGAGAGCAGCTCCATCACCCGCTCGCCGGAAAGCGAATCCAGCGAGCCGGTCGGCTCATCGGCGAACAGCACCTGCGGTCCAGCCACCAGTCCGCGCCCCAACGCGACACGTTGGGCCTCCCCACCGGACAGCTCACCGGACCGGTGCCGCTGCAGCCCGTCCAGCTCCAGCTGTTCGAACCAGCTGCGCGCCCGCGCCAATGCCTCGGACCGGCCGACGCCCCTCAGCAGCAACGGCAGCGCGATGTTCTCCTCAGCGGTCAGCTCCGGCACGAGCTGCCCGAACTGGAACACGAACCCGAACCGATCGCGCCGCAGCGTGCTGCGCTCTCCCTCACCCAGCGTGTCGATCCGCCGGCCGTGGAAGTGCACCTCGCCGGCGTCCGGCACCAAGATGCCGGCCAGGCAATGCAGGAGCGTCGACTTGCCCGAACCGGACGGCCCCATGATCGCAACGATCTCGCCGACGTCCGCCGAGAAGCTGGCCCCCCGCAACGCCTGCGTCGCGCCGAAGGACAGGTGCACGTCGCGCGCCTCGACCAGGTGGCCCTCATCGTCGCGCGGCGTGGCCGGTCCGGCGGCGGTCACGACTGCACCTGCTTGGCCAGTGCGGTCAGCCGCGACGCGGTCATGTCTATCCAGCGAAGATCAGCTTCGAGGTGGAACAGCCCGTGGTCGGCCAGCAGCGCATCGATCAGGCCACCGCGTCGCTTGAGCTCGGTCAGCTCTCGCATGCGGCGCAGATGCGCGGCTCGCTGAGTATCGAGGAAGTCCTCGGCGGAACGCCCGGTCATCAGCGCCAGCACGACCTTTGCGAACAGCACCGTCTGCAAGTGCGGTTCGGGCTCGACCGGCTCGGCCAGCCACGACTCGACCTCGGTGACGCCCTCCTCGGTGATCACATAGCGCTTGCGCTCCGGGCCGGCGCCGGGCTCGGGGTCTCCGACCTGCACCTTGCCGTCTCGCGCAAGGCGCGCCAACGTCGCGTACACCTGCCCGAACGGCAGCGGCTTACCCCTGCCGAAGTAGGCGTCGTAGTCACGTTTGAGGTCATATCCATGGCTCGGCTCGCGCTCGAGCAAGCCCAGCAAGGCCATCGGTACGGTCACACCTCCATGTATACACTGAACGTATACATCGAAGCAATAGCAGCATCAAGGGTCGGATGTCTGCTTTGCATAGCCGGTGAAGCCGACCTTCGTGATGCTGTGAGTGTGCCTCCCGTTTACACTCAGCGTTGCACGTTCACCACGGAGAGTGGTGATAGGTCGCTAGACACACGGGGCTCGTCATATCGGAATCGACTTTGCTCGAGGGCGAGGAGGAGCTGTGGTCGGAGCAATCTTGCTGGGACTGTTCTGCGGTGTCGTGGCGCGGATGCTCATCCCCAACGACGCGTTCCAGAATCTGAAGGGTCCGAAGTCCTGGCTTGTGTCGATAGTGCTAGGTCTGGTCGGAGCGGTGGTCGGCTACCTCATCTTCACGGTCGGCCTCGGCATCGGTGACAAGAACATCTTCGACTGGGGCGGCGTGCTGAGCGCCTTGATCGGAACGATCATCGTTGCCCTGATCGCCACCTGGGACATGCGGCGGATGTCCCACCGGACGGCGTCGCACCGGCCGAAAGTGACCTAGCACCTGCGGCCATTACTTGGCGCGCAGCGCGAGTACCAGGCTCACCGTGCCGGCAAGTGACGCCACCGTGCGCGCGTGATTCCACGCCATCCAGGGCTGGTAGTAGTGCTTCCACGTCGCGCTCGCCCCGCCAGCGTCGGGGTCGACCTTCAGCAGCTGGTCGTTGTGCGGGACGTGGTACATGATCGTGATCAGCATGCCGATCAGGAACAGCGCCGCGCCGGCGATCTGCCACACGGCGGCGGGGTCGTCCCGGTGCTGGAAGCCGGAGATCATCAGCAGCACGCACACCACGCCGGTGCCGAACAGCACCAGCATGAGCAGGGGGTTCGCGGGCGCTGCCCTGTTGATGCCGTTCATTGCGCTGATCGCCTGCGACGGACTGAGCCGGCGTATCCCGCCCATCACCAGCGTGGAGAAGGCGAAGTACACGCCGGCCGAGAGGCCGGCCCCGATCGCCGCAGTGACGGCCAGCGTGCGCGTGTACGTGTCGGTCATCGCCGGCCCCGCGTGCTCCACGCACCGGCCGCGGCGGCTGCGCGCGCGTAGTCGGTGAAGTCGCGGGCGGGGCGGCCGAGCACGCGCTCGACGTCCCCGGACAGGTGCGCGTTGTGCCCGTCGAGCACGCGAACGAACAGGTCGGTCAGCGGCTCGATCTCCTCCGGCGGGATGCCGGCTTCAGCCGCACCTGCCGCGTACTCCTCCGGCGTCACCGGCAGGTACCGCACCTCGCGGCCGGTCGCGGCGCTCAGTTCGGCGGCCACGTCGGCGAAGGTGAGCAGCCGGGGCCCGGTCAGCTCGTAGACGCGTCCGGCGTGGCCGGGCTGGGTCAGCGCCGCAACCGCGACGTCCGCGACGTCGTCGACGTCGAGGAAGGGCTCGGCGACGTCGCGCGCGGGCAGCGCGATCACGCCGTCGAGCACCGGCTCGAGCAGGAAGTGCTCGCTGAAGTTCTGCATGAACCAGCTGCAGCGCACGATCGTCCAGTCGACGCCGGAATCGCGCACGCCCTGCTCGGCCGGCTCCACGTCGGGCTCACCGCGGCCGGAAAGCAGCACCAGCCGGGTGACGCCGGCCGCAGCCGCCGCTTTGGCGAACGCGGTCACCCGCGGGGCCGCCTCCGGGAAGGAGATGTCCGGGTAGTAGCTGATGTAGACGGCCTCGACGCCCGTGAGCGCGGGCGCCCAGGTGGACTCGTCGGTCCAGTCGAACGGGGGGTCTCCGGCTCGCGAGCCGATGCGCACGTCGTGGGGCAGCCGGGTGGCTACGCGGCGCCCGGTCTTGCCGGTGCCGCCGAGAACAAGTGTTGTCGTCATGACATGAAGCCTCCCGGCGAGCCCCGAGACGGTACATAGCTGAATCGCTCGCGAACATTCGTTATCGTCTAGCGAATGGATGCGCTGGCCGGATTTCTCAACGGACCCCGCGCGCGGGGCGCGTTTCTGCTCCGGACGGTGATGGACCCGCCGTGGTCGCTGCGCATCCGGGACGAGGCGCCGCTGAGCGTCGCCGCCGTGGTGCGCGGCCAGGCCTGGGTGTGCTACGAGGATGAGGCGCCCGTCGTGCTGCGTGCTGGCGACGTTGCGCTCTTCCGCGGCCCGGACCATTACACGGTTGCCGACTCCCCGGACACTCCGCCGCAGGTGATCATCCATCCCGGTCAGGTGTGCACCACGGTCGACGGGGTGAGCGTCGCCGAGTCGATGCGCCAGGGCGTGCGCACCTGGGGCAATGCGGCCGGCGGTAGCACCGTGCTGCTCACCGGCACCTACGACGGCGACGGCGAAATCAGCCGCCGGCTCGTCGACGCGCTGCCCCGCCTGGTCGTGCTGCGCTCCGACGAGTGGGACTGCCCGTTCGTACCGTTGCTGGCCGAGGAGATCGGCAAGGACGACATCGGCCAGGAGGCGGTGCTGGACCGGCTGCTCGACCTGCTCGTCGTCGCTGCGCTGCGTACCTGGTTCGCCCGGGCAGATGCGCCGGCCTGGTTCCACGCGCACGCCGACCCCGTCGTGGGCCCCGCACTGCGGCTGCTGCACAACAACCCGGCGCATCCCTGGACCGTCGCCTCGCTGGCCGCCGAGGTCGCGGTATCGCGGGCCGCGCTGGCCCGGCGGTTCACCGACCTGGTCGGCGAGTCACCGATGGCATTTCTGACGG
>JBPYES010000507.1:0-4128 GCA_051984825.1 Jatrophihabitantaceae bacterium | reverse complement strand
GGCTGGGCGCATCAGGACAGCGAAGGCGTTCCGTCCCACGAGGACTTTCCGCGCGATGTCATTGCGCGCGCCGAACTCGACTTCGCGGACGCCGGCGCCGTGCGGTACCTGGCGCTGCGCGATGGCGTCCCCGCCGGCGGAGCCAGCCTCCGGGTGGCCGACGGCGTGGCGCAGTTCGCCGGGTCGGCAACGGCGCCCGCGCATCGCCGCCGAGGCGTACAAAGCGCGCTACTCGCCGCTCGGCTACGCGCCGCCAGGGCCGCGGGCGCCGACATCGCTGTCGTGACCACCCAACCCGGCTCGAAGTCTCAGCAGAACGTTCAGCGGCGGGGGTTTCAGCTGCTTTACACCCGCGCGATCCTCGTCAAGCGTCTATGAACCGCCCCGCGGCTGTGCGTCGCTCGCCAAACGTGACGAGCGACGCACAGCCAGCGGTGGCGAGTCGTTCAGTGCAGCACGATCGACGACCGCCGGGTGACCCAGAGACCGTGCGTGAGCTGCCGGACGCTCAGCGTGTAACGGCCGGCCCGCAGTGAGCGCAGCGGCTGGAGCGTGAGCTTCGAGCCGCCGGCGCCGGTGACCACGCCCTGGGCGTAGACCACGTGGCCGCGCGTCAGTGTTGCGTGCGCGACGTTGCTTGCGGCAGTGAACGTCACCGTCCCGGAGATCAGCTTGCCGGTGCACACCTGGTGGGTAGTCGCGTGGCGGCGACCGTGAACGATGACCGCTGTCGTGATGGTGCGACACGTGACCAGTTCCACCTGTCCGGCGGGTCCGGCCGGTCCGGCAGGTCCGGCGGGGCCCGTCGCCCCGGCAGGCCCGGTGGCCCCGGCTGCGCCTGTGGGCCCAAGCGGTCCCTGGGGCAGCGCGCCGCCGGTTCCCGATAGCGCCACCGGAGGCGGCGTGGACTGGGCGTTGGTCAGGATCGTCAGCGTGGCCGAGCTGGTCCCCGCGGACTGCGGGTCAAAGCGCACGCCAATCTGGCAGCTCCCGTGCACCGCCACCGGCTGCTGGCAGCGGTTGTTGACCAGGTAATCGCCGGGATTGCTCCCACCCACCAGCGCGCCTGAGACGACCAGCGGCGCCGAACCGGTGTTGTGCAGTGTGACGAGCTGCTCCGGGCTGGCCGTTCCCTGCGGCACGGTCCCAAAGACCAGCGAGGATGTGCTCTCGTCGGCGGTTGGCGCGTCGTAGTAGAGCGTCACGCCGGATGCGCTCGATGTAGGCGTCGGGAAGCTGTTGGACGTGGCCAACGGCGTCACGTAGCTCGAGCCGCCACCGCCACCGCCACCGGCGACGCTACCGCTGCCGCCCCCGCCGCCGCCGTACAGGCCGCCTCCGCCACCGCCGCCCGCGCCGGCGTAGGTGCCGTCGCCCGCGCCGCCCTGGAAGAACGATCCGGAGGCGCCGCCGACCCCGCCGCCGGAGCCCGACGCGCCGCCACTTCCGCCCTCGACGCCGGAGCCGCCCACGCCGCCACAGCCGAGTGTGGGCACATTCGCGCCACACCCCGTGGTCGGGCTTCCATCAGCGCCGGCGTTGCCACCGGTGCTTGCGCCCGACCCGCCGCCGGCGCCACCGCCGCCGCCGGCTACGACGAGCAGCGAGCCCGCGATCAGGGGAGGACTGCCGACGACCGATGCGCCGCCGCCGCCCGCACCGTTGTGGAGGCCCGTGCCGCCGGGGCCGCCTCCGCCGCCGATGCCGCCCGGACCTCCGGATTGGTCCGCCCCGACGGCACCCACTTCGATGTACAGCTGCTCGCCGGGGGTCACCGGCACGGTGGCGCTCACTCCAGCTCCTTCGCCGCCGGCCGTCCCGTTGGCGCTACCGCCCGCTGCGCCGATCGCGTCGATCGTAAGGGAGGTTAGGCCGGCGGGCACGGTAAACGTGTACGTGCCTGGGGCGGTGTACGACGTACTGGCTGTCGTCGGGACGTCCGCGGATGCGATCGTGCCCCAACCCATAATCAAGCTCGCGGTCCCACACGCCAGCAGGAGGCGTATGCCTCGTTGCGTCAGCTTCATCGCGTGTCCTTTCGTTCGGAAGCTGGCCTACTAACGAGGCTGGCATGCCGAAATGTCCGCGGGGTCGCGGACTACAGCCGCTCAGCCCGTAAGCATCGGGGAGGGCGGGATGCGCGTCTCCCCGCGGATCTCCGGAATCCGCATCGCCACCTCGTCCACGTAGCACCAGGTCCAGTCCTCGCCGGGCTCGAGCGAGCGAATCAACTGGTGCCCGTCGGCGTGGTAATGCGCGGTCGCGTGACGGTTGGGGGAGTCGTCGCAGCAGCCGACATGGCCGCACTCCAGGCAGATGCGCAGGTGCAGCCAGACGCCACCTTCGCGCAGGCAGTCCTCGCAGCCGGGGACGCTGTCGGGTAGCTCCAGCACGGTGATCGTGTCGAGGTGGGTGCACGTGGTCATGGGCGGTTCTCCGTTCGTACGGGGGAGGACGGGTGCAGCCGAAGCCACACGTGGAAGGTGGTGCCATGCTCGGAGGTGTCGAACGTCATCGAGCCGCCGTGACGCTCCACGACGATCCGCCGGGCGGTGTCGAGCCCGAGGCCGGTGCCGCTGCCGACCTCCTTGGTCGTGAAGAACGGCTCGAACACGTGGGAGCGAACGTCGGGCGGGATACCGGGTCCGCTGTCGGCGATATCCACCAGGATGCACTCGCCATCGCGCCTCGTCCGAACCGTGATCGTCCCGCTGTCACCCACCGCGTCGATCGCGTTGTCGAGCAGGTTGGTCCAAACCTGGTTGAGCTCCGAGCCGTAGATGGTCAGCGGCGGTAGCGCGCGGTCGTATTCGCGGTTGACCTCGATCTGCTTGTGCTTGAGCTTGTGGCCCAGGACCTTGAGGGTCGTCTCGAGCCCCTCGTGGACGTCGGCCTCGACGAGGCCCCCGCGATCCATGTAGGCGTAGGCCTTGACCGCGCCGATCAGCGAGCTCATGCGCTCGGTGGACTCCCGCAGATCGCTGACCAGGCGCTGGGCGCTCAGCGACGCCGCGACCGATCGCAGTGCCGCCGGCGTGGCCGCACCGGCCAGCCCATGCATCTGCTCGAGCCACTCGGCGTCGAGGCCGGCGGCCGCGAGCGGCTCGGCCAGGCGCCACGCGTCCGGCACGTCGAGCGCCTCGAGCCGGTCGAGCATCTCCTCCTCGGCATCGGCGGCGTCGAGTGCGGACAGCGCGCTCCGCTTGGCGCACTGGTGCAGTGCGTGCTCGCGCAGGTCCGCGATCCGGGCGGCGTCCTCGCGTTCGATCCCCGCGTCGACGAATTCGCGGATCGTGGCGCCGATCACATCCAGGGCCTCACCCAGGTCCGCCGCCGCACGGCGCGCGGCCGCGGCCGGGTTGTTCAGCTCATGGGCCAGACCCGCGGCCATCGTGCCCAGCGCCGCCAGCCGCTCGTGGTTCTGCTGGATCGCGGCGAAGCGCGTCACCACCGGCCGCACCTGGCGCATGATCCGCCGATGCACCGCCGGGTGCGCGAGTGCGAGGCGCAGGAACTCGTCGACGGGAATCAGCGCCAGGCGGACAGGCGTGAGGGCGACCATGCGGGCGGTGATCGGCGTCTCGGTGAGCGTCGGGACGGCGCCGATCCACGTCGGAGCGTCTTGGTGGCCGACCGGCTCGATGCGCTCGCCGTCCCGCACCGACGTCTGGAGGGACCCGTCGAGGAGGCACCACAGCCCTCGAGACGGCTCGTCGCCCGGGATCACCACCTCGCCCGGCTCGGCGGTCAGCCACTCAGCCACCGCGGCCCACTCGGCCAGCGCGGCGTCGTCGAGGTCGTCGAACAGGTCGACCGGACGGAGGTCGGCCACCGTGACGTTGGGCGCCGTGCGTTCTGCGCTCATGCTTCGGCCAGGTACTGGTGGATGATCGACACCGCCATCGCCCCCTCCCCGACAGCGCTGGCCACGCGCTTGATCGAACGTGCCCGGACATCGCCGGCCACGAGCACGCCGGGCACGCTCGTCTCCAGCGGGAACGGATCCCGCTGAAGCGGCCAGCCGTCGATCTTGGCATCGAGCCCAGCCAGGATGAACCCGCGTTCGTCGCGAGCGACCACACCCGCCAGCCAATCCGTCTGCGGTAGTGCGCCGATGAACACGAAGCA
>JBPYES010000506.1:0-9864 GCA_051984825.1 Jatrophihabitantaceae bacterium | reverse complement strand
GCACCGGCGGTCAGCGCAGGGAACCGGGCCCGGACCGCGACAACATCGAGCGTCATGCCACAACCCTTTCATGTTCGTCCCGGCGTGCCGGACCGGTAGCGTCCCGCCGGTGACGACGTGCAGCCTGGTGACGGGAGCGAGCCGCGGCATCGGCACCGCGGTGGCGCAAGCCCTCGCGGCGGCGGGACACCGCGTCGCGGTACATGCGGGGCGCGACACCGCGTCTGCGAAGCGGGTGCGGGATGAACTGCCCGGCAGCGGCCACATTGTCGTCAGCGGTGACCTCACTGCGCCCGACGTCTGCGCCCGCGTCGTCGCCGAGGTCGTCGACGGGCTGGGCGATCTCGACGTGCTGGTCAACAACGCCGGTGTGTACGACGCGCATCCGATCGATGCGACCGGCTACGCCGACTGGCAGCACGCGTGGCGGCAGACGCTTGACCTCAATCTGGTGGCCCCGGCGAATCTGGCGTGGTTGACAGTCGACCACCTGTTGCACCGGGACCGCGGTCCGCACGGCGGGCGTCTGATCAGCGTCGGGTCGCGCGGCGCGTACCGCGGTGAACCTGTAACGCCGGCATACGGTGCCAGCAAGGCGGCGCTCCACGCCTTGGTGCAGTCGCTCGCCGTTGCGCTGGCGCCGCACCGCATCCTCTCCGTCGCAGTCGCGCCCGGCTTCGTCGACACCGACATGGCACGTGTCGTGCTGGATGGTCCTGACGGCGACGCGGTGCGGGCGCAGAGCCCGTACGGACGCGTCGCCACACCTGCCGAGATTGCCGCCACCGTCGCATGGCTGGCGACCGACGCCCCGGAGTGGATCAGCGGCGCGGTCCTTGACGTGAACGGTGCCTCGTACCTTCGCTGAGTGCTCGGTCAGTCGGCCGCGACGTGCAGTGCGACGTTGAACTCTGCGACGCCCACCTGCTCCCACGATCTGCGTTTCACGAGGTGCAGCCGCGCTGCGCCGGCCTCCAGTAGCGCGAACGTCATGCGACGGGTGCCGCTCGCGCCGACGGGGCGCTCCGGTCCCTGGTACTGATCGCCGGTGAGTTGCAGGCGGGCCGGGTCGATGTCGGGATGCCAGCGGTATCCGGTCGTGGGGTTCTCGTCGAGGACGACGGTGATCTCGTCGCCGAGCCGCACCTCGCGCGCTCCGCCGGAATCGTCCTGAGTCAGGTTGACCCGCACCTGCCGACCGTACCGCGACCCCGTCGCAGGGCGCGTTGTATCAGCGACGTTCCCCGAACGCTCTTGTGGCTAACGGAAAGGGCTGGGAAGGTGCCCTATCCCGCTAGAGCCAGCCTGAGGGGGGCGGTCACATGTTCAGTGGTCTGCTGGATACCGGCCAGCTGTACCTGAAGTATGACGAGGTACCACGCGAGGGCGCCCGGCTCGGGCGCAACCTGTGGCTTGACGGTCGCAGCCTCGCCTACATGGTGGAAAACGACGTCCAGGACATGGGCAAAGCCCTCACCGACCAGTCCTGGGAACGCGTCCTTGTGGTCCTCGATCAGGGCCAACTCGGTTCCTGCACAGGCAATGCCGGAACCGGGGCGCTCGGTACGCAGCCGTTCTTCGGCGCGGTTGGGGACGTACTGCCGTCGACGTCCGATGCCGTTGAGGCTGAGAAGTTCGCCGTGCAGCTCTACAGCGACGCCACCGTCGTGGACGGATACCCCGGCACGTATCCGCCCGATGACACCGGATCGTCTGGCCTGGCGATCTGCAAGGTGCTCAAGAGCCGCGGCACGATCAAGGGCTACCGCTTTGCTCGGTCGGCGTACGGCTTTCTTCGGCTGCTGCAGAATGGCCCTGTCCTGCAGGGAATGCCGTGGCACGAAGCGTTCTTCGAGCCGGACAACAACGGGTTCATCGACGCCGACCCGCACTGGTCGGCAAGCAAGCTGGCCGGTGGTCATGAGGTCGAGGCGGTTGGTGTCCAACTCGACACCAACGACGCATTCAACAGCGTCATCACCTACGTCAATAGCTGGGGCGCCAACTGGGGCGACGCCGGAAGGTTCCGGATGCGGCTGCGCACGTACGAGCAGCTGAGCGGAGTCGACCTGAAGCAGTACGTCATCTAAGTACACATGGAGGCGGCGCGCCCCCGTTGCGCCGCCTCCCGTGCAAGGGACCGTAGCAAGTGAGTATCTGGATTACCAAGCGAAGTACTCCATTTGGCCACACGGCATGAGGGCAATCGGGCGGTCCTACCGATATGAGCGAGCCCGATTTTGCCGCCTTGTAAGGTGATTCTGCCAATCCCGGGGTAACAAGCTGCCGCCGTGCTTGACACCGCATCCTCGCCACAACTAGCGTGATGATCAAGATAGTTCACAGCCGGGGGGCGAGGTGCGCGACTATCGTGAGCCAGGATGGTCCGACGGTTCGAAGCGCCTCGCTTGCGCTGCAGCGGCTAGCCCTCGGCTGGGATCGATACCGGGAGGCCGTCGCCGAGGAGCTCGGCGTCGGCACCACCGAGATCGCCGCACTCGGTTTCCTGTACCACGAGGGGCCGCACACGCCGACTGACATCGGGCACCTGCTGAACTTGACGTCAGGCAGCGTTACCGCGTTGCTCGACCGGCTCGAGGGCGCGGCGTTCGTCGCGAGATCACAGAACCCGGACGACCGGCGCAGCCTGCTCGCGACGGTGACGCCCGGGGGCCGGCACGCCATGCAGTGGTATTACGAGCGGCTGGACAAGATCGTCGGCAAGGCGCTCGACCGCGCCCCCGACGTCGCACCCGCCGACGTCATCATGCTCGCGAATGCGGCGGGCGAACTGCTTGCCGAAGAGGCCGATGAGGCGAAGCACTCCCGTCCTTAGGCTCCTTAGGCCTGACTGGCCGCGAGGCGTATTGCGCGCGAGCGCAGCACCGTCGCCTGCGTGCCCCAGGTAACGGCAAGGTAGATCGCAATGGTGGAGGCGCCCAGCGCGGCGATGTTGGTCAGCTTCGTCAACCACATGTCTGCCCCGAGGTGAACGGCAAGAGAGACGATCCACAGCGCAGCTGTAATAGCCGTGCCCCGTCGGACCAGCTGGCCACTCTGATCACGCCATACCCGAACGGTCAACGCCCGCATGCCGCCGAGCGCCGCTGCGCCGACCAGGCTGGCGACCAGCACCGCCATCGCCGCCACCGAGACGTGATGGCCCCGCAGCGTCCGCCCGATCGCCACGAGACCGTAAGCCCCCAGCACGAGCACGAGCACCATGCGCGAGTCCTCGCGGACCGGTCGTACGGTCAACTGCCGGATGATGATCACGGCGACGACGAGCAGCCCGAGCAAGATGTTCACCATGGCAGGGACGCTACGGACGCCAGGCCGGCCCCGGCAGTGCCGCCGCCACCCGATCACCGCTGACGGATGTCAGCCTCAAGCGCTGACGTGGCAGCCCGGGAGGGTTGGGATCTGGTAGGCATCAGGGCATGGAATTGTCGATCGCGCTGCCGACGTCCGGATCCTGGGCGACACCCGACAACGTCTCGCAACTGGCGCGCGCTGCCGAGAGTCGCGGCTGCCGCGGGCTGTGGACGTTCCAGCGGGTGATCTACCCGAGCGGCAGCGGGCTGCCCGCCGTGTATCGCAGTGTCCTCGACCCCCTCGTGACGCTCGGGTTCGCGGCGTCGGTGACGAATCGGGTGCGTTTAGGACTCGCCGTCGTGAACGGCCCCTTCTACGCGCCCGCTGTGCTTGCCAAGCAGCTTGCGACGATCGACGTGCTATCCACAGGACGGCTGGATGCCGGTCTCGGCCTCGGCTGGCATCCCGATGAATTCGTCGCAACGGGTGTTCCCATGCGCGGGCGGGGCCGCCGATTCGACGAGTGGCTGGACTGCATCAACGTGCTGCTGGCCACAGACGGTGAGGTCAGCTTCGCCGGCGAGTACTACACGGTGCCGCCGTCGCGCATGGCACCCGCACCGGTGCAGCGCCCGCGACCTCCGCTGCTGATCGGCGGCAGCAGCGAGGCAGCGTATCGCCGCGCCGGCGTCCGAGCGGACGGCTGGATATCGAGCAGCCGGGCCAGCCTCGACGACATCCGCTTTGCGATCGCGACGATGCGCGATGCGGCCGAAGGCGCCGGGAAGTCCCCATCGGCCCTGCGCTCCGTCGTGCGTGGCGTGACGGCGGTGCGCGCCGAGCCCGTGGACGGTCCCGATCGCGGGCTGCTGCACGGCTCCCTAGAGCAGATACGCGACGACATCGGCAAATTCGCCGAGACGGGTGTCGACGAGTTGTTCTTCGACCTGAACTTCGACTCCGAGCAGGTCGGCAACCCCGATGCCGACCCTGCTGCAGCGATGGACAAGGCGCATGCGGTTCTCGAACACTGCCTGCCTGCGGCGCCTTGAGGCCGAAAGAGCGGGCGTAACGGCCCGATAAGCCGTATCAGCGGCGGGTGCGACCGCTCTGTGTAGGCATGGTCTTCCAGGAACGCGTAATGGACTACAGCGTCTCCACGCTGCAAAACGACATCGTCGAATACCGGCGCATACTTCGGCTGACCACGGTGTCCGGCGGCAAGCTGTTCCTCGCATTTCCCGAAGTCCCGCCGGCTGATTGGCTTCAGTTCGTCGGTGGCAGCGTGAACGTCTTTCTGCCGGCCACGGATTTCGACGCGACATACCGCGTGCTCCGCGAGGAGAGCCCCGTCTTCGTCACAGCGCTGAACCTTATCGGGTTGCGCGCCTTCAGCCTCGGCTCAGGCGACGAAGCCCCAGGCCAAGGGCTTACCGACCCTGAGGAACTCGTGCAGTTGATGAACCAGGCCCGCATTACGATCGGGAGTGGCGTGGATTCCGTTCGTCGCCCGCAGGGTCGGGAACCGGATGAGCACCCTGCTGCGTATTGACGACATGCCCGCCTCCGACTGTCTGGCCCCGCTTCCCGGGAAGCCCCCGGCGATTCTCGATGTCGAGCGGATTCGGCGGCACTTCGACTTCCCGGCGACTGGGCGGGTCGTGACCAACAACGCCGCGAGTACCCAGCCACCGCGCGAACTGCTCGGGCTCTACCGCTCCCTTGCGCCGTGGTACGAGAACGTGCACCGCGGACAGTCGAGCGCCTCGCAGCGGATGACCGCGATGTTCGAGGATTCCTACGACACGATCGCAGCCTGGCTGAACGCGCCCAGCCGGCGCAACATCGCGACCTACGGCAACACCACCGAGGCGATTAACGCCGTCATGTATTCGCTGCTCAGCGAATTCCGAGACGGCGACAATGTCGTGACGACGATGATGGAGCACAACTCCAACTTCGTTCCCTGGTATGCGCTCGGCCGGGAAATCTTGCCCCGGTTCGGGCGGCGCGTCGAGTGTCGCGTCGCCCGCTTCGATCACCACACCGGCGAACTCGACCTGGACCATCTCGCCCGCCTCGTCGACGCCCGCACCAAACTCGTCTGCGTCACCGGCGCCTCGAACTTCCTCGGCACCAAACCGCCACTGCGCGTCGTCCGCGCTGTTGCCGACGCCAGCGGCTACGTCCAGCCCGACGGGCGCACCGGCTCGTTGCTACTGGTCGACGGCGCACAGCTCGTGCCGAGCAGCAGCGTGGACGTGCAGGCGCTCGACGTCGACTACCTTGCCTTCTCCTTCCACAAGCTGCTCGCCCCGTTCGGCGTCGGCGTCCTCTACGGCAAGGAGCGGCTACTTGACAACGCCCTGCCGTTCCTCTACGGCGGGGACATGATCGCCGAAGGCCGCGTCGCCCCGGACCGCGTCGACTACAACGTCCTGCCCTGGAAGTACGCCGCCGGAACGCCGAACATCCTCGGCGTGATCGCCTCGGCCCAGGCGCTGCGGCTCGTGCTCGACCTCGTTACCGGGGAGCATCGCTGGTTCACGACGTCGGTTCCGATCCCACACCACACGATCGACTCCGTGATGAACGTCGTGGCGCGACACGTCGAGGCGCTGACCGAGCGTGCTCTTCAGGCAGCGCAGGACATTCCCGGGCTCACCGTGTACGGGCCGGCTCCGGGTACACCGCGTTCACCGCTGCTCGCGTTCAACGTGCCCGGCACCGACCCCGGGTACGTCGCGGACGCCTTGAACGAACTCGGTGTGGAATCCCGCGCCGGCTGCCATTGCGCCACACTCGCCCATCGTGACCTCGGCCTGACGCCACCCGCGAGTTGCCGGCTGAGCTTCACCCTCTATACCAACGTCGACGACGTTGACCGCGCCATGGACGCACTGCGCCGCGTCGTCAATTACGCACGGACCACGGCTCCCGCGTAGTGGCACACTCGGCTGATGGCGGCAGCCGATATCGACACGTACCTCGCCGGCCTGGACGAGTCGCAGCGAGCCGCGCTGCAACAATTGCGCCAGCAGATCCGGGAGATCGTCCCCGACGCCGAGGAATGCATCTCTTACGGAATGCCGGCGTTCCGGGTCGAAGGCAAGGTCATCGCCGGGTTCGCAGCATTCAAGAACCATCTCAGCTACCTTCCGCACAGCGGCTCCGTGCTGCCCGCGCTGGCCGCGGACACCGCCGACTACGAGGGGACGAAAAGTTCGCTGCATTTCGCTGTCGACCAGCCGCTACCGAGGGATTTGGTCACCAAGCTGGTCACAGCCCGCCTGCACGAAGCCGGTTTGCAGTAGCCATTTCCGGAAGACGCGCCTGGATGAACGTGGTGAGCCGGCGCGCTTGAAAGCCGAGGGACTCATACAGTCCGATGACCCCACGGTCGTCGGCTGACACGTGCAGGAATGCGCTCTCGCCGCGGGAGCGGATCTCGGTTACCAGCGCCGACACCAATTGCCCGGCTAGGCCCTGCCCGCGGTGCTCGGCCCGGGTGCACACTGCGCTGATCTCTGCCCAACCGGGCGGGTGCAGCCGCTCGCCGGCCATCGCGACAAGCGTGCCGTTACGGCGGATGCCGAGGTAAGTCCCGAGCTCAATGGTTCCGGGCAAGAACGGACCAGGCTCGGTGGACGCGGCGAGGTCCAGCATGTCCGGCACATCCGCCGCGGACAGCCGAACCGCCTCATCGCACTGCGCCGTGTTGACGCTCGCCTCGATCATCTGCAGGCGGACGTGCCGCGTCACCTGCCAGCCGTCAGGCGCCCAGGCCGGGGCGCCGGCGAATCGAACCTGCCCAGCATGACCCGCAAGCGTGGCGAGATCAGCCCAGTCGCCCGAATCAGGCAGCCCTGGCAGGGCGGCGTAGGGCGCCACCTCGACGGGATACCGCAGGGCTGCCCCGTGCCGCTCGGCCAGAGACGCGTGTGGTCCGGTCAGCGCGGCGTATGCCGGATTGTCCAGGACGTGCGGCCGGTGATTCACGCGATCACTCTGCCCGTTCAAAGCGTCGGCGGTCACCGAAATACCCCGAGCGAAGCGGGTCGCCTAGTTCTGCCGATATCGGCCAAGCTGAGAGGCCTCCGTATTTGGCGCCAACTAGGCATAGTCCGCAATGCATCGTCGGCAGTGCCCTGCTGGTATTAGCGCCAGCTAAGTGTCAAGCTGAACCGGAACGCCATTGTCGCCGTGACAGTAGGTGTGTCGGCCCTGGTGCTCGGGCCGAACGCGGGGGCAAGTCATCACCATTTGTACGTCTCAATTGAGGGGGCTACTGTGCCACTGTTTCCACCGACCGCTCACGTCGCGGTCACCGTGACCGATCTCGACCGAAGCACTGTCTGGTATAGCCAGTTGTTCGGCTCGGACCCGGTACTCGACGAGGATGAGCAGGTCGGGGGCTTTCACCACACGGTGTTCGCGCTCGACGGTGGGCAGCTGTTCGGGCTGCACACCCACCCGCAGGGCACGGATGAAGCCTTCGATGAGCACCGCACTGGTCTCGACCACGTGGCCTTCGCCTGCCGCGACCGGGCCGAGTTGCAGAAGCAGGCCGCCCGCCTGGACGAGCTGGGCATTGCTCGCAGCGAAATCAAAGATGCCCATTACGGCTCCGGTGTTTCGTTTCGCGACCCTGACGGAATCGCGCTCGAATTCTTTGCGCCGCCGGCCTGAGAAAGCTCGGTGACGACGACCGACGCGCTGGCGGCGTGGGGCGCGTACAACCGGGACAATCCGTTCCCGTTGTTCGCGCAGGTGCGCGAACTCGGCGCGGTGCATGAAGTCACACTGGCCGACGGCCATCAGGCCTGGCTGGTGGTTCACTACGACGCGGCCCGCGCCGCTCTCAACGACCCGCGGCTGTCCAAAGACATGCACGCGGCGCTCGCGACCGGCGCGGATCTCGTCGCAGAAGGGCTGCCCGGACCGGCGTTCGCGCGGCACATGCTCAGCGTCGACCCACCTGATCACACCCGCCTGCGCCGGCTGGTCTCGGCCACCTTCTCGCCACGTCGCGTCGAAGAGCTGCGGCCGCGCGTGCAGGCAATCGTGGACGGCCTGCTCGATCAACTCGCCGCCCAGGGACCGGACAGCCGGGTCGATCTGGTTTCGGCGTATGCATTTCCGTTGCCGTTCACGGTGATCTGCGAGCTGCTCGGCGTGCCGCAGCCGGACCGGGCGCCGTTTGGTCGTGGCCTCGCCGGGATGCTCGTCCCAACCGCGACGCCCGCGCAGTATGCGCGCGCCAAGGAAGCATCCGACACCGTCGTGTCCATGCTCGGCGAGCTCGTCCGTACCAAACAGCAGCAGCCCGGCGACGACCTCGTGAGCGGGCTGATCAACGCGCGTGACGGCGACGAGCGGCTGGACAACCAGGAGCTGCTCTCGACGATCTTCCAGCTGATCGTCGCCGGACACGACACAACCACGAGCCTCATCGGCAACGGCGTTGTCGCCCTGCTGCGCAATCCGGAGCAGCTCGCCCGGCTCCGCGCCGATCCCACCAAGCTCGCGGCCGCGGTCGAGGAGCTCCTGCGCTACGACGCCCCGGTGCCCCATGCGACGTTCCGGTACGCGGTCGAGCCGGTGACCATCGGCGACGCGACGATCCCCGCCGGCGCTCAAGTGATCATCAGCCTGGCCGCCGCGAACCGCGACTCCGACCGTTACGCCGACCCAGACGCCCTCGATATCGACCGGGCCGAGAGCCGGCACATCGCGTTCGGGCACGGCATCCACCACTGTCTCGGCGCCGTGCTGGCGCGTATGGAGGGACAGCTCGCGATCGGCTCGCTGTTACGTCGGTTCCCTCAGCTCCGCCTGGCCGTCCCGGTCGACGAGCTGCACTGGGACCACGGCGACGGACTCGTGCTGCGCGGCCTCGCCGAGCTGCCCGTCATCCCAGGGCCTGCCTTAGCCAGCTAAGGCGCAACAGAGCCGACCGATTCGTCAGGAAGATTCAGAGTTTAGATCGCTGTTTGTGTACGCCGACAGCGTCCGGTACAAGTTTCGGGAATTGCCCGCACGTTGCTGGGCCAGACCGCACGGGACGTAAACGATCACCTTCCGATCCGGTGCCGCCATCAGGCGGGCCCCCGGCACCTCGCTCGCAACGACCCTGACCGTGAACGCCAATCGCATCCAAGCCGTGCTCAGCTGCTGACCCGCGCACCACGCTGGCCACCACGGCAAGATCGACAACAGGCACCACGCACGGGTTCAGCCATCGCGCTTGCCAGTCCAACGCAATGCCCTAGTTGTCACACGGCCGGGCACGCGATCACCAAGGCCCGCAGTGAAGTCGGAGCCACTGGGCACCTCTAACCTCGAGCTGGCCTGAGCGTCAGCCCACGGCATACGCCTCGACAAGCTTGTCCATAACGCCGTCCAGGTGCGCGTCGACCTGCTGTCGGCCCGGGTCTTCGTCGTGCCAGGCAACGATCTCCTGGGCGCCCTGTTCGAAGGAGATCGTCGGACGGAAATCGGGCACCAGCCCGCGCAGATGCGAGTTGTCGAAAATGAGCGAGTGTGCCT
>JBPYES010000505.1:0-3141 GCA_051984825.1 Jatrophihabitantaceae bacterium | reverse complement strand
TGTACGGCGACACTGCCGTCCCGTACCCGCCGGCGTGCCGGCCGCAGGCCTGGTCGGCCGCCGCGGCGATCGAGATACTGCGGTCGCTTCTCGGGCTGCGGCCCGACGTTCCCGGTGGTGTGCTGCGGCTGGCCCCGCTGCGTCCCTCGCCGGTCGGCGAGCTGACTGTGCGCGGGCTGCGCGTGGCCGGCGCGCCGCTCGACCTGCATCTCAGCCCGGACGGGACGGTGGACGTGCTCAGCGCACCGGGCGGGCTACGCCTGGAGATCGCCGAGTGAGCGGCCCACGTCGCGTACGGTCGACAGCGCGCGGCGCGCGTATGCCGGCGAAGCGCCGGCCAGGCCGCACGCCGGGGCAGGCACGACGCCCGTCGCGAGCTGCTCGTCGGCGAAGCCAAGTTCGCGCCACAGCTTGCGCACCGGCTCGCGCGCCGCGTCGAGGCTGATCGTCGCATCGGTGCCCGGGACGACGCCGAGCCACAGCGAGACGCCCGCCTCGACTGCCTCGCCCAGCTCGTCGGCAGCGGGCAGACACGACATGTCCAGCGAAATCGCGTCCGCGCCGGCACTTCGCAGCAGCGGGACCGGGACGCCGGCGGCACAACAGTGCACGACGCGCCGGCCCGCCGGCACGGTGGCCAGGACGTCAGCAAGCGTCTGCTCGACCACGCTCGCCTCGATTGCCCTTACCGTGCCGAAGCCCGACGGCGTCGGGACCTGGGCACTGAGCACGGCGGGGATCGAAGGCTCGTCGAACTGGGTGACGATCGTCGCCGCCGGAACGCGCCGGGCGACGTCGGCGAGATGGGCGCGCAGACCCTCAATCAGCGACTGGGCCAGCTCACGGGTGGCCCCGTGGTCGGATACGACCCGGTGCCCGCTGTGCAGCTCCAGGCCGGCAGCGAGCGTCCACGGGCCGACCACCTGCACCTTCAGCGCGCCGGCATATCCCTCGGCCGCAGCCTCCAGAGCGTCGAGGTCGCGCTCGAGGAAGTCGCGCGCCCGGCGCAGATCACGGCCGGGACGGGCCGTCATCCGCCACCCCGACGGCTGGACCTCGACCGGAAGTTCAGCCAGGAACGTGGCTCCACGTCCGATCATGTCCGCCCCGGCGCCGCGGCCCGGAAGCTCGGGCAGATGCGGCAGATCGGGTAGCTCACCCAGGACGATGCGCAGCGCCTCGTCGATGTCGGTGCCGGGCAGCGACCCGATGCCGGTTGCCGCGCCCGCCGGCCACGGAATCACGTCAGCGCCGTGCGGCGCGCTTCGGCGATGGTGGCCGAGCCGAGCACGGTGTCCCCGTCGTACATGACGAGGGCCTGGCCCGGGGCGACGCCCCGTTGTGGCCCGCTAAGGCGCGCCACGACCGTGCCGCTCCGCATGTCAACCGTTGCGGGCGTCACCACGCCGTGCGCGCGTAGCTGCACCAGGCACTCGAACTGCTCGCCGGGCCGGCCGGCCGTCCACAGTGGACGGTCAGCGACGATCTCGTCGGCTTCGAGCAGCTCCCCCGGGCCGACGACCACGGTGTTTGTCTTCGGCTGGATCGCCAAGACGTAACGCGGCTGCCCTGCGGGTGCCGGACGGCTGAGGCGCAGGCCGCGGCGCTGGCCCACGGTGAACGCGAACGAGCCGGCATGCTCACCCACCGTGTCGCCCGTGACGGCATCGACGATCGGGCCGGTCCGCGACCCCAGCTCCCGGGACAGGAACCCACGGGTGTCGCCGTCTGCGATGAAGCAGATGTCGTGCGAGTCGGGCTTGGCGGCCACGGCCAGCCCGCGGGCTGCCGCTTCCGCGCGCACCTGCGTCTTCGTCGAGTCACCGATCGGGAACATCGCGCCGGCAAGCTGCCGGGGCGTGAGCACGGCGAGGACGTAGGACTGGTCCTTCGCCGCATCGACGGATCGCCGCAGCCGGCCGCCGTCCAGCCGGGCGTGGTGGCCGGTCACCACGGCGTCGAAGCCCAAGGCCAGGGCCCGGTCGAGCACGGCCGCGAACTTGATCTTCTCGTTGCAGCGGAGGCACGGGTTGGGCGTGCGTCCCGCGGCGTACTCCGCGACGAAGTCGTCGATGACGTCCGCCCGGAACCGCTCGGCCAGGTCCCACACGTAGAACGGGATGCCGAGCACGTCCGCCGCCCGGCGCGCGTCGTTCGCGTCTTCGACGGTGCAGCAGCCGCGGGCACCGTGGCGCAGCGTCGACGGCGCCTGCGACAGCGCCAGGTGCACTCCGGTCACGTCGTGACCCGCATCGACGGCGCGCGCCGCCGCCACGGCGGAGTCCACACCGCCGCTCATCGCGGCGAGCACCCTCATGCGACTAGCCCTGCCCGGCGGGCGCGTTCCACGACCGGGCCGATCTCGTCGAGCACCGCGTCGACGTCGTCGCCGGTCGAGGTGTGTCCCAGCGAGAAGCGCAGCGAGCTGCGCGCGGTCGCCGCGTCTGCGCCCATCGCGATCAGGACGTGCGACGGCCGGGGCACCCCGGCAGAGCACGCCGAGCCGGTGGAGCACTCCACCCCACGCGCGTCGAGCAGCATCAGGAGCGAGTCGCCCGCACAGCCGGGAAATGACAGGTGCGCGATGCCCGGCAGCCGCTCGACCGGGTGCCCGTTGACGATCACGTCGGGAACGACGCGGCGGACGCCCTCGACGAGGCGCTCACGCAGCGCCGCGAGCCGAGCCGCCGCCTCCGGCTGCCCGGCGGTCGCGACCTCGACCGCGGCAGCGAGCCCGACGACCCCGGGGACGTCCAGCGTGCCCGAACGGATGTCGCGCTCCTGCCCACCGCCGTGCAGCAGCGGCACCACAGCGGCATCGCGGCGGAGCAGTAGCACGCCTGCAGCGTGTGGCCCACCGAGCTTGTGCCCGGTGAGCGTCAGCGCGTCGACGCCGGAGGCCGCGAAGTCGACAGGCACCGCTCCGACCGCCTGCACTGCGTCGGTGTGAAACGGCACCCCCTGCTCGTGCGCGATCTCGGCAAGCTCGGCGATCGGCTGCAGCGTGCCCACTTCGTTGTTCGCCCACATCACGGTGACCAGCGCGACGTCGTCGCCGAGCGCGTTCCGCAGCGTCTCGGGCGCGACGCGACCGGTGGCATCGACGTCCAGCCGGGTGATCTCGGCGCCTTCGTGGGCCGC
>JBPYES010000504.1:0-3513 GCA_051984825.1 Jatrophihabitantaceae bacterium | reverse complement strand
GGGCATCCGCCGAGGCGGCCGTCGAAGCTTGGCGAGCCGCCCCGCTGCTGTCGTCCGTGCCTGCGGTCTTGGAGGACGTGGCGCAGCGGCCGGTCTGGCGGTATCGCGAAGCGGCAATCACCGACAGCGATGTCCTGCCGACATGGGGCGACCCCGCGGCGCCGCTGGTGTACGTGAGCTTCGGCTCCGTGGCCGCGGCGCTGCCGTGGCTGGGCGAGCTGTACCCACGCGTGATCACCGCTCTGGGCGACCTCGCCGCGCGCGTGCTGGTCACGACGGGCGTGCCGCTCGATCTCGGTACGCCTGGGTCGCTACCAGACAACGTGCGCGTGGAGACATGGCGGGCGCAGGCAGGCGTCATGCCGAGCACCGCGGTCGTCGTCGGGCATGGTGGATTCGGCACCTCGATGATCGCGGCGCGGGCAGGGGTCCCGCAGGTGTTGGCGCCGCTGTTCTCCGTCGATCAGTTCCTGACTGCCGAGCGGCTGAGCCACTTCGGGGCGGCCTGCACGGTGCCCGACTTGCCCGAGGCGACACACGCGCTCCTCCCGGCAGTCGTCGACGTCCTCACCAACCCCGACTACCGGCGCGCGGCCGACACGCTTCGCGGCGAGATTGCGGCGCTGCCGTCGGTCGCTACCGTCGTGTCCGCGTTGGAGCAGCACGCCGCGGCTCGGTAGGAGCTTCACCCGGAGCTGCGGCCGAGGTGTCAACACATGCTGACGGAGGTCCGGGGTGGTGCCTGAACGCTCTCCGTCACCATCCGCGCGACCGCCTCGCTAATCTACAGCCGTTCCGAGTAGGTTGCCGGAGATTCCCCGCGGCGAAATGGAACCCCATGTCTGAGACGATTGCGGTTCTCGATCCCGGTGAGCGGCTCTACGACACTCGCCGCGGCCTGCACTATGAGAGGCCCCGCCTGCGGGGCTGGCTGCATCTGGTCTGCTTCGAGGCCTCGTTGGTGGTCGGGACGCTGGTCATCGTGGCTGCCAAGGGCGCCGGTCAGACCGCGATCGCGGCGGTGTATGCCTCCACGGTCAGCGGGATGTTCGGGGCCAGCGCGCTGTATCACCGCGGCCGCTGGCAGCCGAGTATGCGGGCCTGGTTGCAGCGCCTGGACCATCTGATGATCTTCCTGGTGATCGCCGGGACGGCGACCGCGCCGATAGCGCTATGCCTACCCTCGCCGTACTCGTGGATAGGGCTGGCGCTGATGTGGACGCTGACGCTGCTGGCAGCTGGGGGGCGGCTGGTCCGCATGCACGCTCCCGAGTGGCTGGCCGGCGTGATCTTTATCGGCCTGGGCTGGGCCGCCGGTGCGGCCCTTCCCGCGGTCTGGATTCACTCCGGGGTCGGTCCGGCGGTGCTGCTGATCGTCGGCGGACTGCTCTACAGCATCGGCGCGCTGGCCTACCACTATCGCCGGCCGGACCCCGTCCCGGCCGTGTTCGGCTACCACGAGGTGTTCCATCTCTTCGTCAGCGTGGCCGCGGCCTGCCAGTACGTCGCAATCGCCTGCTTCCTCCTGTGACCCGACCGATGACGACAGCGAGCCAGCCGTCCGGAGACCAGCCGCCGGAGCACGATCGATACCCGGAACCGATGCCGTGGGTGTACCAGGCGGGGCGGTTCGCGACGATCCCGTTCGTTCGCTGGTGGGGCCAGCTTGAGGTCAGCGGCCTCGACCAGCTACCCGCTAGTGGGCCGGTACTGCTACTGATCAACCACGACAGCGCCTGGGACCCGGTGATCGTCGGCGTGGCCGTGCGCTCACGCCCGGTGCTGGCCCTGGCCAGAGCCTCGCTGTGGGACAACCGCGTGCTGGGCCGCATCCTCGACGGCATGCGGCAAATCCCTGTCGAACGCGGCCGAGCCGACCTGACGGCCCTGTCGGCTGCGGTCGAGCAGCTGCGGCTAGGGCACTGCGTCGAGATCTTCCCCGAAGGGACCGTGTCCCGCGGCCGGACCCTCCGCCCACTCAGCGGCGCCGGACGCCTCGCCCTGGCCGTCCCCGAGACCCGCGTCGTGTGCGTGGCCGTCACCGGGGCGGTCGAGTTGGTCCGCTTCCCGCATCGCCCGCGCATCCGGGTGGAGTTCTTCACTCCCGCCGGCGGCCAGCCTGGACCGAACGAGAGCGCGATCGCGTTCACCCGCCGGGCAACCGCGGAAATCCGCGCTCGAGCCCCCCAGGCGGTGCCGGGCCGTGCCCGCAAGGCGGCCAAGTTCGCACGGCTGGCCGCAGAGCACGACGCGGCACGGTCCTCGCGGTAAGGCAAGCACACGCGCTTGACGCGTAACGAAGACATCAGTTCCAGCTGCGACGGGACTGGCTCCGTTTCGACCTGTGCTGTCGAAGCCGCCGGATCCTGTTCGTGGATGGTGCAGGGACCCGGCGGAAGGCTTGGGCCGATACCAGAAAGGCTAGGAACGATGACCCACGCGACGGGAACCGGCGGAGCGAGACCATTCCGATTCGGGGTCGTGGCCCCGCTCAGAACTGACCTGCCGACGTGGCGAGACCGGGTGCGCCGCATCGCCGACAGCGGCTACTCGACGCTGCTGATGCCCGACGTCCCGCACTGGCAGCCGGCGCCCGGCCCCACGCTGGCCGTCGCGGCGGCACTGGCCGACTTGCGGGTGGGCACGTGGGTATATGCCTCCCCACTGCACCCCGCGTGGAGCATCGCATGGGAAGCGCACTCGCTGTCGGTGCTCACCGACGGTCGCTTCGAGATGGGCATCGGCACCGGCAGGCCTGGGATCGAAGACGTACTCCGCGAACTGGGACTGCCCGCCCTGCGATCGGGCGAGCGACTCGCCCGAGTCCGTGAGACCGTGACCGCGCTGCGAGACCTCGACGGCCCTGACCTGCACACACCCGTGGTGATGGCCGTACGTGGACCGAAGGCCCTGGCGCTGGCCGCCGAAGTCGCAGATACGGTCAACCTCGCGCTGCAGCCGAATGAGTCTCGCAGCGACGTAGCGCAACTGGCACGCGAATTCCGCGCCATCCGCGACGTCGAATTCGCGCTCCACGTACCGGTGATCGGCGACAGTGTCGCTCCGTTCATGGCGCCTCCCGACACGGACACTGCTGCGCTTCGCGCGGCGGACTCACTCGCCATACTCCCGAATGACCCGGCCGCGGCCGCCGAAGAAATCCAACGACGCCGTGAGGAGATCGGCTTCTCCTACTTCGTCTTCGGCGCCGACTTCGCCGACGCGCTCGCCCCGGTCGTCGCTGACCTCGCCGGACGCTAGAGCCGCGGTAACTCTCCCGTCCGACAGCGGTTCAGTACAAAATTTGGCAGGATCCCAAGGGCGATCAATCCGATCGACTGAACCGGAATTTGCGGTCTGCTGCGTCAATTGACGACGAAGTGGCGGTGAACTCTGTCGCGTGATCGGTCGAGTGCGACATCAAGGATTGCCCGGCGGTGGGGCCACAGTTGGTTGCGGCGAGGTCTCTAGCCGGGATGTCAGGTACTGCATGACGCCCTTAGCGCCGAGCCG
>JBPYES010000503.1:0-17580 GCA_051984825.1 Jatrophihabitantaceae bacterium | reverse complement strand
TACGTTGCCGAGCAGGTCCGCGAGATCCTGGCCTCGCTGGGCTTCCGGTCGCTTGACGAGGCGATCGGGCATGTCGAGGCGCTGCATACGCGCGAGGCGATCGATCACTGGAAGGCGTCCGGGCTGGATCTCTCGCCGATCCTCAGCGTGCCGGCGGCGCCGTACGGCACGGTATTGCGCCGCATCCGTGGGCAGGACCACGCACTGGACGCTGCCCTCGACAACACGCTCATCCAGTTGTGCGAGGGTGCGCTGTTCGACGGCGCGCGGGTGTCGCTCGAGCTGCCGGTACGCAACGTCAACCGGACGGTCGGCACCATGCTGGGCTCATACGTGACCCGTCGCTACGGCGCCTCCGGGCTGCCGGACGGCACCATCGACATCACGTTCCGCGGCTCGGCCGGCCAGTCATTCGGCGCGTTCCTGCCTGCCGGAATCAGCATGCGGCTGATCGGCGACGCGAACGACTATGTCGGCAAGGGGCTTTCCGGCGGCGTGATCGCGGTACGCCCCGACGAGACAGCGCCTTTCGCGGCCGAGAGCAACGTCATTGCGGGCAACGTCATCGGGTACGGCGCCACCAGCGGCGAGCTCTACCTCCGCGGTGTCGTAGGGGAGCGGTTCTGCGTCCGCAACTCGGGGGCGACCGCCGTCGCCGAGGGCGCTGGCGACCATGCGCTGGAGTACATGACCGGCGGCGTCGCGGTGATCCTTGGCCCGACCGGGCGCAATGTCAGCGCCGGCATGTCCGGCGGCGTGGGCTACGTCCTCGACCTCGACCCAGCGCTCGTCAACCGGGAACTGGTCGACATCGAGACGCTCACGTGCGAGGACGCGCTCGCGTTACGCGCCATCCTCGAGCAGCACGCGGCACTCACCGCGTCGACCGTCGCCTCGGCACTGCTCGACGACTGGAGCGCTGCGGCGGACCGCTTCGCGGTGATCATGCCGCGCGACTACCGACGCGTGCTCGAGGCGACGCGACGCGCCGAGGCGGCCGGCGAGGACGTCGACGCCGCAGTCATGGCTGCCGCTCGCGGCTGATCAGGATTCGTCGGCGAGCCAGGCCTGCCGCATTGCTTCGGCGGCGCCCGGCGCGGCGACGAGTAGCCCATCGCCCGGCGGCAGGGCTGCGTCGACGGTTCCCTGCCGGGACAACACCACAGCTCCGGCCTCCCGGGCGGCGGCGAGGCCGCCCAGCACGTCCCACGGGTTGTACCGGCCGAGCACGGCGGCAGCCGCCCGCCCGGCCGCCACGGTGGCGAGGCTTAGCGCGGACGAGCCCATGATCCGTGTCGTACAGTCGTGCTGTACGAGTCGCTCGAGCATTGCCATCATGCCGGGCCACGGCCGGCTGCGGCTCCACTCCGTGAGCACCACCTCGCCGGCGAGCCCCGTCACGTCCGCGCAGCGCACCGGCTTCCCGTCAATCGTCGTCCCGTGACCGTTGCGAGCGCTTACCACCTCGCCCCGCACTAGATCCGCGACGACGCCGCCCACGAGTCGGCCGTCCGCCACGATGCCGACGCTGAACGAGAACCACGGGACGCCGCGCGCGAAGTTCGTGGTCCCGTCGATCGGGTCGACGTACCAGGTCGGCCCGTTGTCGGGAGTTCCGCCGAACTCCTCGCCCACGACCCGGTGATCGGGAAAGTGCCGCAGCACGGTGTCGCGCACGTGCCGCTCGATCGACCGGTCGGCGTCCGTGACGAGGTCTGTAGGCCCGGTCTTGGTAGCTACGGCGCGCCGGCGCACCGGGCCGACGTGTTCGATCGCCCAGCGTGCGAGCTCATCGGCGAGCGCGAGCCACTCAACAGTCACGACAGCACTGTGCCAGCCGCGATGAGCGCTCGCGCGAAGAGCCCGCCGCCGCGCGAGCGTAGCGAACTTGCGTGTGGCGTGAGGTATCCGCCCCTTGGGGGCGGTGCCGAGCGGCGCGTCTCGGCGGATGAGATAAGGCGCGCCGACCGTAGGTCCAGGCGCGCGCGATGAGCGCTCGCGCGAAGAGCCCGCCGCCGCGCGAGCGTAGCGAGCTTGCGTGCGGCGCGAGGTATCCGCCCCTTGGGGGCGGTGCCGAGCGGCGCGTCTCGGCGGATTAGGAATACCGCCGGGCGACGGCCACCGCTCGGGCGCCGTAGCCGCCGCCGAACATGACGGCGTGCGCCAATAGCGGGTACAGCTGGTGTAGCTCGGTGCGCTCGCGCCAGCCGTCCGCGAGCGGCGTCACCTCCTGGTAAGCGGCCACGATGTCGACCAGGTACGGCGCGCCGAACAGCTCGAGCATCGCGAGATCCGTCTCGCGATGCCCACCGTAGGCGGCAGGATCGACAAGCCACGCAGCGTCCGTACCCCACAGTATGTTGCCCGACCACAGGTCGCCGTGCAGCCGTGCCGGTGGCTCGGCCGGGCCGCCCAGCGAGGGCAGGCGGACCGCTACTCGCTCGATTGCGGCGACGTCGTCGAGGGCGCCGGCATCGCGAGCCTGCCGGACCAGTGGCAGCAGCCGGGTCGCCGCATAGAACTCCGCCCACGTCGGGGCCGGCGTGTTGGGTAGCCGCAGCCGCCCGGCGAACCCCGGCCACGGCGCCCCGAAGCCGTCGGCACCGGCCGCGTGCATCGTGGCCAGAGCCGCGCCGAGCCGGCGTGCCGCGGGACGCGACGGTCGCGCAGCGTCGAGCCAGCCCAGCACCAGCACGTCCGTGCCGACGCCCAGCACGCGCGGCACCGGCGCGCCGGCGTCGGTGAGCCAGCCCAGGCTGCGCGCCTCCGCGTCGAACATCGCCGGATCGCCCGCGAACGTCTTCGCGAACGCCGGCGTGCCGTCGGTAAAGGTCACCCGCCAGGCTCGGCAGATGTCGCCGCCGGCGACCGAGCGCACCGACTCGACGGCCGCACCGCACGCATCAGTGACCGCGGCCGCGACGTCGGGCATGCCCGCATCGTAGGGTGGTCACCGTGCCACGTCGCGCCAAGATCGTCTGCACGCTTGGGCCGTCCACCGACTCGCCGGAGCGTGTACGCGCGCTCGTCGAGGCGGGCATGGACGTCGCCCGCCTGAACTTCAGCCACAGCGAGCACGCCGAACACGGCCGCCGATTCCGCGAGGTGCGCCAGGCCGCGGAGGCGACAGGCCGCAACATCGCGATCCTCGCCGACCTCCAGGGCCCGAAGATCCGGCTGGGCCGCTTCGTCGACGGCGCGACCGAGTGGCGCACGGGGGAGCGGGTTCGCATCACCGTCGAGGACGTCGAGGGCACCCACGACCGGGTATCCACCACGTACCGGAACCTCGCCCGCGACGTACGTCCCGGCGACCGCCTGCTCGTCGACGACGGCAACATCGCGCTGGTCGCCGTCGAGATCGAGAACGGCACCGATGTCGTCTGTGACGTCACCGAGGGCGGCCCGGTCAGCAACAACAAGGGGCTGTCCCTGCCCGGCGTCGCGGTCAGCGTGCCGCCGCTTTCGGAGAAGGACGCCGACGATCTCGAATTCGCGCTCAAGCTCGGCGTCGACTTCATTGCGCTGTCCTTCGTCCGCGCCGCCGAAGACGTCAAGCTCGTGCACCAGGTTATGGACGCCGTGGGCATCCGGCGCCCGGTGATCGCCAAGATCGAGAAGCCGGAGGCGGTCGCGCGGCTCGAAGACATCGTGCTGAGCTTCGACGGCGTCATGGTTGCCCGTGGCGATCTCGGCGTCGAGCTACCGCTCGAACAGGTGCCGATGGTGCAGAAGCGCGCGATCCAGATCAGCCGTGACAACGCCAAGCCGGTGATCGTCGCGACGCAGATGCTTGATTCGATGATCAGCCACTCCCGCCCGACACGCGCCGAGGCGTCCGACGTGGCCAATGCGGTGCTCGACGGCGCCGATGCGCTCATGCTGTCCGGCGAGACGAGCGTGGGCACCTATCCCGTGCAGACCGTCGCCACCATGTCGCGGATCATCACCTCGGTCGAGTCGTCCGGCGTGCATCCGCCCTCGCTTCAGCACAACCCGCGCACGTCGGCCGGGGCGATTGCCAAAGCAGCCAAGGACATCGGCGACGCGCTGGACGCGGCCGTGCTGGTGGCGTTCACGCAGACCGGCGACACGGTGCGCCGGCTGTCCCGGTTGCAGCCGACGCAGCGGCTGCTGGCGTTCTCCCCGGACGAGAACGTGTTGCGCCAGCTCGCCCTGTTGTGGGGCGTCGAAGGTCACTTGGTGTGGACCGTGCGCACTACCGACGAGATGGTGCGGCAGGTCGACGCAGCCCTGGTGCAACGGGGTGTGTGCCGGCGCGGCGACCGGGTGATCGTGGTGGCGGGCACGCCGCCGGCGACGCCGGGCGCGACGAATACGATTCGCGTCCACCACATCGGAGACGTGCTGAAGAGTGACCGCTGACCTGGAGGCCCGGTCCGGCCAGCCGGTTGTCGATGCCCTCGTCCAGGTGCTCGACCTCGAACCGATCGAGGTGAACATCTTCCGGGGCCGCAGCCCCAAGGTGTCGCATCAGCGGGTATTCGGCGGTCAGGTCGCCGGTCAGGCCCTCGTGGCGGCCGGTCGCACGGTGGACCCCGAGCGGGCGGTGCACTCGCTGCATTCGTACTTCATCCGTCCTGGCGATCCGGAGGTGCCGATCGTCTACACCGTCGAGCGGGCCCGCGACGGGCGCTCGTTCTCGATCCGCCGGGTGACGGCCATCCAGCACGGCGAGCCGATCTTCGTCCTCGCGGCGTCGTTCCAGTTGCGCCAGGGCGGCATCGACCACCAGGCGCCGATGCCCGACGTCCCGCTGCCCGATGAGCTGCCGACTCTCGAGGAGCGTTACGCGGGCTACGACGACGTCGCCGCCTGGTTCGAGCGGGCGCCACGGCCGTTCCACCTGCGTTACGTGGACGATCCGCCATGGGTGCAGCGAGCGCATGGGCCACGCGGTGACGGCCCGCATCGGATATGGCTGCGCGCCGACGGCCGGCTGCCCGACGACCCGCTCATCCACGTGTGCGCACTGACGTTCGCCTCCGATCTCACCCTGGTCGAGACGGTCCTCGTACACCATGGGCTGGCCCTCGGGCTCGACCCGGTGGTAACGGCGTCGCTGGACCACGCGATGTGGTTTCATCGCCCGTTCCGCGCGGACGAGTGGTTCTTGTACGACATGGCTTCGCCGTCGGCGTCCGGCGGGCGAGGCCTTGCGATGGGCCGGATCTTCGCGCTCGACGGCCGGCACATCGTGAGCGTTGTCCAGGAGGCCATGCTGCGCGTGCCCAGCGTGTAATCAGCCGGCTGCAACACAGCGTCGCCCGCCGTGTCAGAACGGTTACTGCACAACCGTTGCCTGGGAGGGGCTCATACATGCACGCCGTCGTCCGTATCACCACCGCCGCCGCAGCACTCGCAGCGGTCGCCGCGCTTAGCAGCTGCGCGGCCCACCACCACGTAGCTGCGCCACCGATTAGCACAGATCGTTCTGTCTCGAATGACCCACCGTCCACCGCCACCTCGGGCGGGCCATCGTCCGCTGTCACGACGAGCGCGCCACCGCGGAGCGCCGGGACAAGCGCACCGCCGCAGAGCGCTACGACGGATCCGCGGACGTCGTCCGCCCCGCCGGCGCCTCCGGCGACGGAGCGGATCACGGTCCGCCCGGTGACGGCGGACGGCCGGCCCGTCACCGGCTACCGGGTGACCACCGAAACCGCGCCCGGTTTCATGTGCGCAGGTGACGAGGTCTCGCCGGCGGCGGTCAGCCCGAACATCCGCTGGTGCGGATTCTCTGCGATGAACACGGTCACGTGCTGGAACTCCGCCGTACCGTCGACCGCGCTGTGCCTGCGTGATCCGCTGAAGCACGTGCTGGTGCGGATCAGGTACCAGGGGACGTTCGCTCCGATTGCCGCACCGCGCAATCCCGTGCCGCAGGAAGTCGTGCTCGACAACGGTGTGACGTGCCTGATCCGCGACGGCGGCGCCTGGATGAGCCCGCACCAGCACCCGAACTGGGTCGGCCGGTACGCATGCCGGACAGGCGCCAACGACTTGAGCGTCAACATCTACGGTCCACCCACCGGGAACGGGATCGATCAGACCACCCCGGCGTGGACGGTGTTGACAGCAGCGGCGAGCGGCAGCGGGCCGATCACCCAGCACCAGGTGAAGACCGCCTACTTCGCCGGGACCGCCTGAGTCAAAGCCTGGAACGCGGATTCGACGTGGCGGCGCTGCGTTTGCGGTGAACCGATCGCAAAGCGCAGCGCCGCCTGCCCGTTCACGGCGGTATGTGTCAGGTAGAGCTCCCCGCTCGCGTTGACCCGCTCCATCACGGCGCGCGTCGCGTCGTCGCCCTCACGCAGCCGGAACGTCACCAGCGAGAGCGGATGCGGCGCCACCAACTCGAACCGCTCGTCGGCCGCTACCCACGAGGCGAACTCCTGCGCCAGCGCCACGTGCTCGCGGATATGCGCACGTAAGCCTTCCGCGCCGTACCAGCGGATCACAGCCCACAGCTTCAGGGCGCGGAAGCGCCGCCCGAGCGGGACGTGCCAGTCGCGGTAGTCGATCACCGCCCCGGACTCGGTTGCGGCATTGCGCAGGAACTCGGGCAGGATCGACAACGCGCTGACCAGCGCCGCCCGGTCGGCCACCCAGAAGGCATCACAGTCGAAGTTGGTCAGTAGCCACTTGTGCGGATTGGTCGCGTAGGAGTCGGCGAGCTCGACGCCCTCGGACAGCCACCGCAGCTCCGGGCAGATCGCCGCCACGCCCGCCCACGCCGCATCGATGTGCAGCCAAGCTGAATATTCCCGGGCGATGCCACCCATGGCGCGTACCGGGTCGACGGCGCCCGTGCCGGTCGTCCCGATCGACGCCACGACGAGGGTGGGCGTCAAGCCGGCGGCGACGTCGGCCTCGAGCAGGGAACGGAGGTGCTCCGGGCGCGCCGCCTGGGTTGCCGGGTCGACGTCAATCTTGCGCAGCGCGTCGGATCCGAGCCCCGCGACACGGCACGCCTTCTCGACGGCAGAGTGGGTCTGCCCGGACGTGTACACCGTGAACCGTCCACTGTGGACGCCTTCGTGCTCGGTGCGCCCGCCGCTCGCCCGGTACAGCGCGGCAAGCAGCGCGACGAGCGCGGCATCGGAGGCGGTGTGCTGGATGACGCCGTTGTCCCGGAACGTGTCCGGTAAGCCCAGCAAGTCGCGCAGCCACTCGAGCACGTGGGTCTCGAGCTCGGTTGCTGCGGGCGAGGTCGCCCAGAGCATGCCCTGGACGCCCAGCCCCGACGCGAGCAGATCGCCGAGGATGGCCGGACCGGTCGCGTTCGCCGGGAAATACGCGAAGAAGGAGGGGTGCTGCCAGTGCGTGATGCCCGGCATGATCACTTCGTCCAGGTCCCGCAGCACGACGTCGAATCCCTCACCCTGCTCCGGCGGCACCGGCGGAAGGGCCGCACGGATGGCGCCCGGTGCGACCTGCGACCGCACCGGGAACGCCTCGAGGTGCTCGTAGTAGTCCGCGATCCAGTCGACGACGCGGTGCCCGTGCTTGCGGAACTCATCCGGTGTCATGTGCACGGCCGATAGTGTGCCCTGCATGCCCGGACCGAGGGTCGTCGCCATCACCGGCGGCGCGCGCGGGATCGGGCTGGCAACGGCGCAAGCCCTTGTCGCGGACGGGGCTCACGTGGCGATCGGTGATCTGGATGAAGCCACCGTCCCCGGTGCCGCCGCGTATCCGCTCGACGTGACTTCGCCCGCGTCGTTCGGGCGGTTTGTCACGGACGTCGAGCACGACGTCGGGCCGCTGGACGTCCTGGTCAACAACGCCGGGGTGCTCGCCGCCGGGCCGGTGGCCGACCAGCCGGACGACGTGATGCGCCGGATCGTCGAGGTGAACCTGCTCGGTGTGATCACCGGGACGAAGCTGGCGCTGCGTTCGATGCTGGCCCGACGGGCTGGGCACATCGTCAACGTGGCGTCGCTGTCGGGAGAGACGTACGCCGGGGGCGAGGCCGCGTACTGCGCGAGCAAGTACGGCGTCGTCGGATTCACCGATGCGGCCCGCTTCGAGCTCTCGGGCAGCGGCGTGCGGTTCACCCTGGTGATGCCGGCGCTGGTCGATACCCGGCTGACCGCAGGGGCGCGGCGGCTGCGCCTCGTGGGCCGGCGGGTCTCGCCGGAGGAGGTGGCCGCGGCGATCGTCCGGGTGCTGCATCGCCCGCGCCGCCGCGTTTACGTGCCGGCCGGCATGGGCGTCGCGGTGCGGGTCCGGCGGCTTGTGCCGGCCGAGCTCAGCGACGCTGTCGCCGGGCTGCTCGGGGCCCGCTCGATGTTCCTCGACGTTGAGCCCGGCGTCCGCGAGGACTACGAGCGTGGCTTGAGAGGTTAGGGTCCGCCGGATCGGTGCCCCTGGTGGGATTCGAACCCACACGCCTCTCGGCAATGGTGTTTGAGACCATCACGTATGCCAGTTCCGTCACAGGGGCGTCGTGCGCGAACGTCATGCTACCGGCGATAGGCTGGCGACCTCGCAAGCCAACCATGCCGGAGGACGCAGTGTGGCTGACTCTGACAGCTTCGAAGTGACTCACGCTGCGATCAAGCGGGTGCTGATCGCTGAGGACGAGGCATTGATCCGCCTGGACCTGCGGGAAATGCTGCAGGAGGAAGGATTCGACGTCGTCGGGGAAGCGGCCGACGGCGAGCAGGCCATCGAGCTCGCCGTCGAGCTCAACCCCGACCTGGTCATCTGCGACATCAAGATGCCGAAGATGGACGGCATTGCCGCCGCGGCGCAGATCGCGGAGAAGCGCATCGCGCCGGTCGTCATCCTCACCGCGTTCAGCCAGCGCGACCTCATCGAGCGCGCCCGGGACGCGGGCGCGATGGCCTACCTGGTCAAGCCGTTCCAGAAGCGCGACCTGCTGCCTGCGATCGAGATGGCCACCTCGCGGTTCGCGGAGATTCGCGCGCTGGAGTCCGAGGTCAGCAATTTGCGGGAACGTCTCGAGGCGCGCAAGTTGATCGAGCGCGCGAAAGGCGTGTTGATGACCGAGCATCGGATGACCGAGCCGGAGGCATTCCGGTGGATCCAACGCGCGGCCATGGACAACCGCACCTCCATGCGAGCGGTAGCCGAACTCGTGCTCAGCGGCGGGACGTAAACCCTCGGATCAGCAGACGTCAAGCCGCACTTCAGCAAGCTGCCAGGTTGACCCCCGAACATCATCAAACGGGCGAAGACGGATAGTGTTTGGGTGCTCGCAAACCGCGAGCTCTGATGCATCGGGGCATCACCCAACGGCCCTTGAACGCAGGGGGTGAGCGGTGCCACGCGGTCACGTACGCGTTAGGCCGGCCGAACTGGCCGATGTCCCGCAACTCGTGCGACTCGTCGGTACGACCGACGAGAAGCTCAGCGGCCCGGGAGCTCGCCAGATTCAGGCCGACACCCTGGCCCATCTCCCGGAGCGCTTCGCCGCGATCCTGGGCGCGGACGACAAGTCCGTGCTGGCGGCCGTCGACGAGTTGAACGACATCGTCGGCATGGTCGTGGTCAGCGAAGGCGAGGTCGGTGCCATCGCGGCGGTGCCCGCCCTACACATCAGCCACCTGCTCGTCGCGCCGAAGCAGCGGCGTCGAGGCGTCGGGCGGGCGCTGCTCGCCGCCACCGTGCATCTCGCCGATCAGCGCGGCATCGAGCACGTCGTCGCGGCGGTCGTCAGCGGTTCCCGCGATGAGAACCGTTACCTGGCTCGCCTGGGTTTCGCGCCTCTGGTGGTGCGGCGCCTGGCCACGACCTCGACGCTGCGCCGCTCGCTCGGCATCGACGACGGCAGTGATCGCCTGGCGATGTTGCGCCGCGCGCGCCGACGCGGACGCACCATCACGGGACGCGCCATCGGTCGCGGAGCGTAGTTAATCCCGGCTGGCGCCCGAGCGCTCATCGCTCGTCGGTACCGGGACCTAGACTCGGGGCCCGTGAGCGGTTCTCGGCTGCTGTTGCTGGATGGTCATTCCATCGCGTACCGGGCGTTCTACGCGTTGCGCGAGGTCGAGATGGCCACGACCACCGGCCAGCCGACCAACGGCGTCTTCGGCTTCACGTCCATGCTGATCAACCTGCTGCGCGATGAGGACCCGACTCACATCGCCGTGGCGTTCGACGTGTCGCGCAAGACGTTCCGCACCGAGACGTACGCCGAGTACAAGGCCGGCCGGTCGGAGACTCCGCCGGACTTCTCTGAGCAGCTGTCGCTGATCAACGAGGTGTTGGGCGTGCTGCGCATCTCGGCGCTCACCGCCGAGGGCTACGAGGCCGACGACATCATCGCGACGATCACGACCCAGGCGTCCGCCGCCGGGATGCAGACGCTGATCTGCACCGGCGACCGTGATGCGCTGCAGCTGGTGAACGACAAGGTCACCGTGCTGTATCCCAGGCGCGGGGTGAGCGATCTGACCAGGTTCACGCCGGAAGAGGTCGAGGCGAAGTACGGTCTCACGCCGGCGCAGTACCCCGACTTCGCGGCGCTTCGCGGCGACACCAGCGACAACCTGCCCGGCATCCCCGGCGTGGGGGAGAAGACCGCCGCGAAGTGGATCCGCGAGTACGGCTCGTTCGACGCCCTGGTGGCGCAGGTCGACACCGTCAAGGGCAAGGCCGGCGACGCACTGCGCGAGCACCTTGCCGGGGTCATCCGCAACCGCCAGCTCACCGAGCTGGTCCGCGACGTGCCGGTCGACGTCCAGCTCGACGACCTGGAGCGCCGGCCCTGGGACCGCACCGAGGTGCACACGCTGTTCGACAACCTGCAGTTCCGGGTGTTGCGCGAGCGGCTGTTTGCGACAGTCAGCGCCCCCGAGCCTGAGGCCGAGCAGGGCTTCGAGGTCGAGACCACGCGGCTGGGCCCGGACGAGGTGATCGGGTGGCTCGACGCGCACGCCCGCGACGGCAAGCGGGTGGGGCTGGCGTTTCGCGGCAGCTGGGGCCGCGGCATCGGCACGCTGACCGGCATCGCACTGGCCAGCGCCGACGGCGCGGCCGCCTACCTACAGCCGGAAGCGCTCACCGGCGGCGACGAGGAGGCATTCGCCGCGTGGCTGGCCGACCCGGACTCCCCGAAGGCCGCCCACGACGTCAAGGGTCCCGTGCTCGCGCTTCGCCAGCGGGGGTGGACGCTCGCCGGCATCACCAGCGACACCCAACTCGCCGCGTACCTGGCGCTCCCCGGGCAGCGCTCGTTCGACCTCGCCGATCTCGCACTGCGCTACCTGCGCCGCGAGCTGCGCGCGAACGACGCTGATCTGGAGTCGGGGCAAATGACTCTCGATGGCGGGGTCGACGAGGCAGACGACGCCATCGCCCAGGTCGAGACGGTCAACGCGATGGCGATCCGCGATCTCGCGGACGCTCTCGACGCCGATCTCGAGCAGCGCGGCGCCACCCGGCTGCTCGCCGAGCTGGAACTGCCGCTCCTGTACGTGCTCGCCGACATGGAGATGGCCGGCATCGCCGCCGACACCGACAAGCTGGTGGCGCTACAGGCCGAGCTGGGTGCGGCCGTCAAGGACGTCGAGCAGGAGGCGCACAAGCTCGTCGGCCGGACGTTCAACCTGGGTTCGCCCAAGCAGCTGCAGGAGATTCTGTTCGACCAGTTCGGGCTGCCCAAGACCAAGCGCATCAAGACGGGTTACACGACGGACGCCGACGCGCTCGCCGACCTGTACGGCAAGACACAGCATCCGATCCTCGAGTATCTGCTCCGCCACCGTGAGGTGGCCCGGCTCAAGACCGTCGTCGACTCGCTGCTGCCGCTGATCGACGACACCGGTCGCATTCACACGACGTTCAACCAGACGATCGCGGCCACCGGGCGGCTCTCGTCCACCGACCCCAACCTGCAGAACATACCGGTGCGTACGGCGGAGGGCCGGCGCATCCGCGAGGCGTTTACCGTCGGCCCAGGCTTCGAGTCGCTCATGACCGCGGACTACAGCCAGATCGAGATGCGCATCATGGCGACGCTCTCGCATGACGCTGGGCTGATCGAGGCGTTCACCACTGGCGAGGACCTGCACACCTTCGTGGCGTCACGCGCGTTCGACCTACCGCCGGAGGAGATCGACCCGGAACTACGACGCCGGGTCAAGGCCATGTCCTACGGTCTCGCCTACGGCCTGTCGGCGTTCGGGCTGGCGCAGCAGCTCAAGATCTCCGCGGACGAGGCACGCGGGCAGATGGAGGCCTACTTCGCCCGCTTCGGCGGTGTGCGCGACTACCTGCGCTCCGTTGTCGAGGAGGCCCGGCGGACGGGTTATACCGAGACGATCATGGGACGCCGCCGCTACCTGCCTGACCTCACCAGCGACAACCGGCAGCGCCGCGAGATGGCCGAGCGAATGGCGCTCAACGCGCCGATCCAAGGCAGCGCCGCCGACATCATCAAGGTGGCCACGCTGGGCGTGCACCGGTCGCTGGCGGCCGCCGGCCTCAGCTCCCGGCTGCTGCTACAGGTGCACGACGAGCTCGTGCTGGAGATCGCGCCCGGGGAGCGCCAAGCCGTCGAGGACGTTGTCCGCCAGGAGATGGGCGCGGCCTATCAGCTCGACGTGCCGCTGGACGTCTCGATCGGTGTCGGCCCCAACTGGCACGAAGCAGCGCACTGACTTATCCGCCGGATGTGGCTCTCGGCGGCGCCGCTTTGCGGCGCGCGGCGAGAGCCACTCCGCGCCTCACGGCGCGGGCCGCGTGGCGGCCGGTGGCTCTTCGCGCGAGCGCACTGACTTATCCGCCGGATGCGGAGCCCGGCGCCGCCCCGCTGGGGCGGACACCGTCACCGCTCCTCGCTTCGCTCGGGCCGCGTCGCGGCCGGCGGGCTCTTCGCGCGAGCGCTCATCGCGTTGTGGTCGGGTTGCTTGTGGTCACCTTTGGCTTTTTGACGTGGCATGTCCCGGCTACGGTCTGAGCGTGGCTGCGGCGATCGTTATCGATGATCTTGTCAAGACGTTCGGCAAGACGCGGGCCCTCGACGGGCTGGACCTCACCGTCGAGACCGGCGAAGTGCACGGCTTCCTCGGCCCGAACGGAGCCGGCAAATCCACGACGATCCGAGTACTGCTGGGCTTGTTGCGCGCCGACTCCGGTGTGACGCAGCTGCTCGGGGGCGATCCGTGGCGCGACGTGGCGACGCTGCACCGCCGACTGGCGTACGTCCCGGGTGACGTCACGCTGTGGCCGAACCTGTCCGGTGGCGAGGTGATCGATCTGCTCGGGCGGCTGCGTGGTGGGCTGAACGAGCAGCGGCGCGCCGATTTGCTGGAACGTTTCGACCTCGATCCGACGAAGAAGGGGCGCACCTACTCGAAGGGCAATCGGCAGAAGGTGGCCCTGGTGGCCGCGCTTGCCTCCGACGTCGAGTTGCTGATCCTGGACGAGCCGACGTCCGGCCTCGACCCGCTCGTCGGCGAGGCATTCCGTGACTGCATTGCCGAGGAACGGGCCGGCGGGCGCACCGTGCTGCTGTCGAGCCACATCCTGTCCGAGGTCGAGGCGCTGTGCGACCGGGTGAGCATCATCCGCGCCGGGCGCACCGTCGACTCCGGAACCCTGTCCGAACTGCGGCACCTGACGCGCACGTCCATCGATGCGGAGCTGGCCGCGCCGCCAAACGGCCTGGCCGGGCTGCCCGGCGTGCATGGGCTAGACGTCGAGGGCACGCGCGTGCGCTGCCAGGTCGACACCCCGCAGCTGGGAGGCGTCCTAGCCGAATTGACACGAATCGGGGTGCGGTCGCTGGTGAGCCAGCCGCCGACCCTGGAGGAACTGTTCCTGCGTCACTACCAGGCCGTGCCATGACGCAGGCGCTGCTCGGCGCCGGAGAACTCGTCAAGCTTGCCCTGCGCCGCGACCGCATCATGATCCCGGTCTGGGTCTACGCGCTCACCGCGACCGCGGCCTCGACGGCCTACAGCTTCACCCACCTGTACGACACGCCGCAGTCGCGGCTGAACTTCGCCGCCAGTGTCACAAGCAACGGCTCGACGCTCGCCATGTACGGACCAGTGCACAACCCGAGCACGATCGGGGGGCTGACCGCATGGCGGTTGGTCGCGATCGGAGCCACGCTCGTCAGCATCATGACCGTGCTCGTCGTGATGCGGCACACCCGCGCCGACGAGGAGGCCGGACGGCTCGAGCTGATCAGCGCGGGCGTCGTCGGCCGGCATGCCGCTCTGGCGGCCGGAGTCGTTGTGGCGGCGATCGCCAGCCTGGCTGTAAGCCTCGGCGCTGCAATCGGGCTGATCGCGGTCGGCATGCCCACGGCGGGCTCGCTTGCCTTCGGCCTGTCGTGGTGCACAGCTGGCCTGTTCTTCGCCGCGGTGGGGGCTGTGGCGGCGCAGCTGTCCGAGAGCACCCGAACGGCGAACGGCATCGGAATCGGCGTGATCGCCCTCGCGTACTTGATACGTGCCACCGCAGACGTCGGACCTTCGTGGCTGTCGTGGGCGTCGCCGATCGGCTGGGCGCAGCAACTGCGTCCGTTCGCCGGCGAGAGGTGGTGGGTCTTCGCGGTCGCGGTAGGCGCGACGGCGCTCGTCATCTGGGGTGCATTCGTGCTGGCCGGACGGCGTGACCTCGGTGCGGGCCTGCTTCCGCCTCGCCCCGGCCCTGCGCGAGGGGAGTTGCACGGCCCGGTCGCCCTGGCGTGGCGGCTGCAGCGCGGCACGCTGCTCGCCTGGACGGTGGGATTCGCTGTCTACGGCGTGGCGATCGGCGGCATCGCCGATGGCGTCACCGCGATCGTCGGCAGCAGTGAGAGCACCCGCAGGATACTCACCGAGATGGGCGGCGCGAAGGGTGTCGTCGACGCGTTTCTTGCCACGGCGATGGGCATCCTCGGCCTGGTAGTCGCGGGATATTCCGTCCAGGCCGTGTTGCGCCTGCGTGTCGAGGAGACAGCGCTGCGGGCGGAGCCAGTGCTCGCCACCCGCGTCGGGCGGATTCGCTGGGCGTGTAGTCACGTCATGTTCGCCGTGGCTGGCAGCGTCGTGATTCTCATCGCGACGGGCCTTGGTGCGGGGCTGGCGCACGGTCTGCGCTCGCATGACGTCGGCGGGCAAGTGCCGCGGGTGCTCGGTGCCGCGCTCGTCCAGGTGCCGGCGACGTGGGTGTTGGCCAGCGTTACGTTGTTGCTGTTCGGGCTGGCGCCCCGGTTCACGGCGGTGGCGTGGGGTGTACTCGCCGGGTGCCTGCTGCTGGGCCAACTCGGTCCGGTGCTGAAGCTCCCGCAGTGGGCGATGGACCTGTCACCGTTCACCCATGTGCCGAAGCTGCCGGGGTCGGCGCTGGCCGCGGCACCGCTGCTCGGGCTGACGACAGTGGCCGTCCTCGCGGCGGCGGCCGGTTTTGGCGGATTCCGGCATCGCGATATCGGTTGAGGCCTACCGCAGACGCGGTAGGGCGGCCTGCACCGGGACGCGGATGCCGCGCAGCGCCGGCGTGACCTACCGTGCCAGCAGGGACGGAGGCGAGTGGGGCACTGTGAGACGGAGTCGGTTGGCGCATTCCGACGCGCTGCTCGCCGCCGGCGTGGCTGTGGTGACAGTGGCCGGCACGGCCCTCGCCGCGCGCCACCAGCACGCCCACCGCGATCTTGACGCCGGGGGCTACCTGCTGCTGCTCGCGGCCGCTGGCTGCCTGCTCGGCCGGCGGCGCTGGCCGGAGGCGGTGCTCGCGGGCACCTTCGCCGCGACGTTCAGCTACCTGTGGCTGGGCTACCCGGGCGGGCCGCTGTGGTTGCCGCTGATCGTGGCGTTCGGCTCAGCGCTCATGCTCGGCCGCCGTATCGCCGCATACACCGCTCTCCTCGCGGGGTTCGTCGCCTCGACCTGGGTGGACAGCGCCATACGCGGCAAGCCCGGGCCGGGTATCGCGACCGCGCTGGGCCTTGCCGCGTGGCTGCTCGTGCTGGCGGTGGTGAGCGAGCTGATCCGGTACCGCGGTGAGCTACGCCGGGCGGCGCGGCGGCAGGACGCCGAGGCGCGGCGCACCGAGCTCGAGTCCGCGCGCCGCCGGGCAAGCGAGGAGCGGCTCGACATCGCCAGGGAGCTGCACGACGTTCTCGCGCACAGCATCTCGATGATCAACGTCCAGGCGGGCGTCGCCCTCGAGCTGATCGACAAACGCCCCGAGCAGGCACGCGAATCGCTGGCGACGATCAAGCAGGCCAGCAGGGATGCCCTGGTCGAGGTGCAGGCGGTGCTGGGCGCGCTGCGCCAGTCCGGCGAACAGGCGGCCACCGCGCCGGCGCCGAGCCTCGCGGACCTCGACCGGCTCGTCTCCGGGGCGCGCGCCGCAGGCCTGGACGTGCGACTTCGCCTCTCAGGCGAGGCGCGGCCACTGCCGGCCGGCACCGATCTCGCCGCGTACCGGATCCTTCAGGAGTCGCTGACGAACGTGGTGCGGCACGCGAACGCCACCACGGTGCACGTCATCGTGGACTACGGCCCCCGTGAACTGACCCTCGAGGTGGTCGACGACGGTTCGGGCCATGGCGCTACGCGAGACGGCGGGTCCGGCATCGCCGGTATGCGCGAGCGTGCGACGGCGCTCGGGGGTGAGCTCTCGGCGGGGCGCGCGTTCACCGGCGGATTCCGGGTGCGTGCCCGGCTACCCCTGGATGGTGCCCCGTGATCCGGCTGGTGCTGGCCGACGACCAGGCGCTGGTACGCGCCGGATTCGCCGCCCTGCTCGACGCCCAGGACGACATGCAGGTGGTGGCCGAGGCACCCGACGGCGCCGAGGCTGTGCGCCTGGTACGGGAGCACCTGCCGGACGTGGTGCTCATGGACATCCGCATGCCGAAGACCGACGGCCTCGCAGCCACGCGTGCGATCGCGTCCGATCCGGCCCTCGCCGGGGTACGTGTCATCGTGCTCACAACGTTCGAGCTGGACGAGTACGTCTTCGAGGCGTTGCGCGCCGGGGCGACGGGATTCCTCGTCAAGCACACCGAGCCGGCCGAGCTGATCAGAGCGGTTCGCACGGTGGCGGGCGGCGACGCGCTGCTGTCGCCCGGCGTTACCCGACGGTTGATCGCTGAGTTTGCCGACCGGGCCAAGGAGCCCCCGGCGCCGGCGCGCCTTTCTGCGCTCACCGACCGGGAACGCGAAATCGTCGCCGTCGTGGCGCAGGGGCTGTCCAACGACGAGATCGCAGCCAAGCTGTACTTGAGTCCAGCCACGGTCAAGACACACGTCAATCGGGCAATGTCGAAGCTAGCCGTGCGGGACCGGGCCCAGCTCGTCGTCCTCGCCTATGAGGCGGGACTCGCCCGTCCCGGCTGGGCATAGCTGTTACCGCGGGCGCGGTACCGCAACTGCCTTCGCTGGGCGGACGACGCGGGCGGTCGCTGATCGCGACGATCGTCGCATGACGATGACTATCACGCGTGCCGCCGCCCGCGCTGTGCACGCGACCAAGAGCTACGGACAGGGCGACACGGCCGTGCTCGCGCTCGACGACGTGAGCGTGGACCTGCCCGAGGGGCGGTTCTCGGCGATCATGGGGCCGTCCGGATCCGGTAAGTCGACG
>JBPYES010000502.1:0-29603 GCA_051984825.1 Jatrophihabitantaceae bacterium | reverse complement strand
GATTTCGTGGCGGCCGTCGAGGACGGGCACATCAGCGCAACGCAGTTCCACCCGGAGAAGTCCGGCGACGCGGGCGCGACGCTCCTAGAGAACTGGCTGGGTGCACTGTGAGCGCTCGCGCGAACAGCCGAGGTGCAGTGTGAGCAAGGCCCGGGCAAAGGCGCGCGCGGAGCGGCAGGCGCTCGCTGCACAGCGAGCGGCGGCCGAACGCGCTGCTCAGGAACGCGAGGCGACGCGGCGCGCGCGCCGCGCGAAGCGGGAACTGGCCTGGCGTCAGGGCCGGTTATGGCGGCACGGCGCCGGGTTTCGCCGCAATAAGGAGACCTGGGCTGCCCTGCTGACGCTCATCCTCGTCGCGGTGCTGCTCACCTATCTCGTGACGTCGTCGATCAACGCGGTGATCGTCGTAGTGCTTGTGTGCCTGATCGGGCTGCCGGCACTGGCTGTGTCGATGCTCGATCGGAGGTCGCGGTGAGCTTCGTGGTGCTGCCGGCGGTGGACGTCGCCGACGGCGCCGCCGTCCGGCTGGTGCGTGGTGCGGCCGGAACCGAGACGTCCTACGGCGATCCGCTCGAGGCGGCCCAAGCATGGCAACGCGACGGCGCGCAGTGGCTGCACCTCGTCGACCTCGACGCCGCGTTCGGCCGCGGCAACAACCGCGAGCTGTTGCGCGAGGTGGTGCGGAGCCTCGACATTGCCGTCGAAGTGTCCGGGGGCATCCGCGACGACGTATCGCTCGACGCCGCGCTGGCCAGCGGCGCGGCGCGCGTCAACCTGGGCACGGCCGCCCTCGAGTCGCCGGACTGGGTACGCGAGGCGATCGCTAAGCACGGCGAGCGCATCGCGGTCGGCCTCGACGTGCGCGGTACCACCCTCGCCGCGCGCGGCTGGACCGCGGAGGGCGGCGACCTGTGGGAAACGCTGGCCCGCCTGGACGAGGACGGCTGCGCTCGCTATGTCCTCACGGACGTGCACCGCGATGGCACGCTCACCGGTCCGAATCTGGCGCTACTGCGCGAGGTCTGTGCTCGTACGTCCGCGGCCGTCGTGGCCAGCGGCGGCGTGTCGTCGCTTGCCGACCTGCGCGCCATCGCCGCGCTCGGCACCGTCGAAGGAGCCATCGTCGGCAAGGCCCTGTACACCGGGGCGTTCGCCCTGCCCGAGGCGCTGGCCGCTGTGGCGTCATGAGCGTCGCTGTGCGCGTGATCCCGTGCCTCGATGTCGATGCGGGTCGCGTCGTCAAGGGCGTCAACTTCCGAGGGCTCCGCGATGCGGGCGACCCGGTCGAGCTGGCAGCGCGCTATGACGCCGAGGGCGCCGACGAGCTGACGTTTCTGGACGTCACCGCCTCCTCGGCAGGGCGCGAGACCACATACGACGTCGTCCGTCGTACCGCCGACCAGGTCTTCATCCCCCTGACGGTGGGCGGGGGAGTGCGCACGCCGGCCGACGTGGACGCCTTGTTACGCGCCGGCGCGGACAAGGTCGGCGTCAACACCGCGGCGATCACACGTCCTCCGCTCTTGCGCGAGATCGCCGAGCGGTTCGGCCGTCAGGTGCTGGTCCTCTCGGTGGACGCCCGGCGCGCGGACGGCACCGCCAGTGGATTCGAGGTCACGACGCACGGCGGCCGGCGTGGCACCGGAATCGACGCCGTGGAATGGGCCGCACGTGCCGTCGAACTAGGCGCGGGTGAGATCCTGCTGAACTCCATGGACGCCGACGGCACCCGGGAGGGCTTCGACCTGGAGTTGATCCGGTTGGTACGTGCTGCCGTAGATGTGCCGGTTATCGCCAGTGGAGGCGCCGGTAGCGTCGAGCACTTCCCGCCGGCGGTGGCCGCCGGCGCTGACGCGGTCCTCGCGGCGAGCGTCTTCCACTTCGGCTCGCTGACGGTTGCTGCCGTCAAGGAGGCCCTGCGGGCGGCCGGCACAGAGGTGCGCTGAGCGTAGTCCGCATAGGCTATTCACAGCTGGCGCCCAGAGAACGCCCAGCGGTCCTTCGCACTCTGGAACCCAGCAAAGGCACAGTCGTGCCTCATACGCCTCAAGGAGTGAGTGCCATGGCCGCACCGGCATTGGCGAAGCGCCGGGTATTGGTCGTCGACGACGAGGAGAACGTCACACACCTCGTGTCGTCGGCGCTGCGCTTCGACGGTTTCGACACCTTTACCGCCGACAACGGTCCGTCCGCCCTGGCGGCGGTAGCAGAGTCGGACCCCGATTTGGTCGTGCTCGACGTGATGATGCCGGGCATGGACGGACTGGGCGTGCTGCAGAATCTGCGCGCGGCCGGCTCCCAGGTGCCGGTGATCTTCCTGACCGCGCGGGACGCGGCCACCGACCGCATTGGCGGATTGCGGGCCGGCGCCGACGACTACGTGGTCAAGCCGTTCAGCGTCGAGGAGTTGCTGGCGCGGGTGCATGCAGTGCTGCGCCGCTCCGCCCCGGAGGAGAGCCGCGAAGGAGTGCTGCGCGTGGCCGACCTCGAGCTGGACGAGAACAGCCACGAGGTGACGCGCGCCGGCAAGGAAGTGCATTTGACGGCCACGGAGTTCGAGCTACTGCGCTACCTGATGCGCAATGAGCGGGTCGTGCTGTCCAAGGCGCAGATCCTCGACCGGGTCTGGAAGTACGATTTCCAGGGCCAGTCGAACATTGTCGAGCTGTACATCGGTTACCTGCGCAAGAAGGTTGACGACGTCGAGCCGAAGCTCATCCACACGGTGCGTGGCGCCGGGTATGTCATCAAGGCGCCGCGCGCTTAGGCGCGGCCCCACATCGACGCGTGTCACGCTTGAGGTCGTATGAGCAATGACCGCGCCATCGAGGTAACAGAGGTCGCGTCGCCGATCAGCGCCGCGCCGTGGCAGGAGCACGGCGAGCCGCTGGACCCCAATGCGAGCACCGGCCCGCTCCCGCAAGTGCCGGAAGAGCAGCCTGCGGCCGAGGAGCCGCCGCCTGCCCGGCGGCGCTGGCGCTTCGTGCCGCGATCGCTCTCCAGTCGCCTGGTCGCGTTCGTCGTAGGTCTCGTTCTGGTCGTTGTGACCGCGACAGGTGTTGCGACGTACGCGGCACTCCACTCGTTTCTTCTCGATCGCCTTGACCAGCAGCTCAGTGACACGGCCAGCGTGAGCTCGATCAATGACCTGATCGGCGCGCCGTCGGGGCCCGGAACCGGCCTGCACAACCCGCAGACGGTCTGGGTGGCATTCATCGATCCGGCCGGAAACATGGTCAACGAGCAGCCGTTTGGTACCGGTATCGCGGAACTTGACCTTGGCCAGGCGACGCGGCAATCGCTCGTTGGTGGCACGGATCATCCGATCAGCGTGACCACGACCGATGACGTACACCTGCGCATGGTGTCGGTTTCCAATGTGAACCTGCGCATAGGCAACCCAGCCACCGGCTTCGTCAATCAGCGAGTGACTGTGCTGGTTGGCTTGTCGACAGCCGAGATGGACCGCATCCTGCATCAGCTGATCTGGCTCGAGGTTGCGATCGGAGCGACCGCGGTGGCTGCCACGCTCGGGGTGACCACCTGGGGGGTGCACCTCAGCCTGCGGCCGCTGAACCGGGTGACGCGCACCGCGCGCGAAGTGACCGCCGAGCTCTCGCCCGAAGGCGCCGGCCTCGACCGGCGCGTCCCCGAGGGCGATCCCCAGACCGAGGTGGGCCAGCTCGCCGAATCCTTCAATTCCCTGATGGGCACCGTCGAGACGCAGTTCGCCGCCCGCGTCGAGAGCGAGGAGCGGATGCGGCGGTTCCTCGCGGACGCGTCGCACGAGTTGCGCACGCCGCTGACCTCGATCCGCGGCTACGCCGAGCTGTCCCGGATGCGGCGCGCCAACGGGGAGTCGGAGCACGGCGACACGCTTGATCGCATCGAGTCCGAGGGCACGCGCATGTCGCGGCTCGTCGACGACTTGCTGCTGCTTGCGAGGGGCGACCAGGGCTCGCCGCCGCAGCTCGAGGTCATCGATGTGGCCGAATTGCTGGAAGACGCCGCCGACAGCGCCCGCGCCGCATTCCCGGAACGGCACATCGACGTCGCCGCGCCGCACAGCCTGACGTTGCTGGCCGACCGCGACCAGCTGCTGCGCATCCTGCGCAACCTGATCGCCAACGCGGCCGTCCATACCGATCCGAACGGGCCGATTCGGGTCCACGGTGAGGCGGAGGGCGATCAGGTGGTGCTGCGCGTGATCGACTCCGGGCCGGGACTGCCGCCGGAGCAGGCACAGCACGTCTTCGAGCGGTTCTGGCGCGCCGATAAGGCACGCAGCCGGGCGCGCGGTGGCAGCGGGCTGGGCCTCGCGATCGTCGCGCAGCTCGTCCAGGCGCACCGCGGCACGGTTGAGTTCGAGAGCTCGGCCGCCGACGGCACCACGGTCACAGTTCGCCTGCCCCGCGACGGTGCCGCGCCGGACTACTGACCGGCCAGGCACAATCGAGGGATGCTCGATCCCGCTGTGGCCGATCGGCTCAAACGCGACGCCAACGGGCTCGTTGTCGCCGTGATCCAGCAATACGACACCGATGAGGTGCTCATGGTCGGCTGGATGGACGACGAGGCCCTCCACCGCACGCTCACGACCGGGCGGGCCACATATTGGTCGCGGTCGCGGCAGCAGTACTGGGTCAAGGGCGAGACGTCGGGCAACGTACAGCTCGTCAAGTCGGTCGCCCTCGACTGCGACGGCGACACGGTGCTGGTCAAGGTCGACCAGGTGGGCGCGGCCTGCCACACCGGCGATCGCACCTGCTTCGATGCCGGCGCGCTGGCGGTGCGCGCATGACGATCACCCGTGCCGAGTTCGGCAAACTGGCCGACACGCACCGGCTGGTGCCGGTCACACGCACGCTGTTCGCCGACGCCGAGACACCCGTCGGCGTTTATCGCAAGCTTGCCGGCGGCCGGCCCGGCACGTTCCTGCTCGAGTCGGCCGAGCCTGGGCGCTCGTTCTCCCGCTGGTCGTTCGTGGGCGTGAACGCGGTCGCGACACTGTCCACAGTGGACGGTGATGCGGAGTGGACGGGGGAGATTCCGGACGGCGTACCAGAGAGCGGTGACCCCCTCGAGGTGCTGGGCAGCGCCTGGCGGACGTTGCGCGGGCCGCGCTTGCCGGGGCTGCCGCCGCTGACCGGGGGATTCGTCGGGTACCTGTCCTATGACGTCGTACGCCGCCTGGAGCGCCTGCCGGAGAAGGCCGTTGACGACCTCGGCTTCCCTGAGCTGAGCATGCTGCTCGTCACCGACCTCGCCGCGGTGGACCACCACGAGTGCACCGTGGTGCTCATCGCCAACGCCATCGTCCACCCGGGCATGAGCGAGGCGGCGCTCGACGCCGCGTACGCCGACGCAGTCGCGCGACTGGACGCGATGGAGCAGGCGCTTGCCACCCCGGCGCCGTCCACCGTGGCCAACATGGGTGCGGTGCCGCCGCGGCAGGCCGAGTCACGCACGCCTCCGGGCGAGTTCGAGCACGCTGTCGAACTCGGTATCGAAGCCATCCGCGCGGGCGAGGTGTTCCAGGTCGTCCTGGGTCAGCGGTTCGAGGTGCAGACGCCGGCCGATCCCTTCGACGTGTACCGGGTGCTGCGGACGCTCAACCCGTCGCCGTACATGTACATGGTGCGTATGGACGGTTTCGACATCGTCGGGTCGAGTCCAGAGGCGCTGGTGACCGTCCACAGTGGACAAGCGACGATCCATCCGATCGCGGGCACCCGCAAGCGTGGTGCGACTCCTGAGCGCGATGCTGAGCTGGTCGCCGAGCTCGTCAACGATCCGAAGGAACGCGCCGAGCACGTCATGTTGGTCGACCTGGCCCGCAACGACCTCGGCCGGGTGTGCAAGCCGGGCACCGTGAAGGTCGTCGACTTCGGCATCGTCGAGCGGTACAGCCATCTGTGGCACATCGTGTCGACAGTGACGGGCGATGTGGCCGACGGCTACGACGCCTTGGACGTGTTCGCGGCGGCGTTCCCGCACGGAACGGTGACGGGGGCTCCCAAGGTTCGGGCAATGGAGCTGATCGAAGAATTCGAGCCCGTACGCCGCGGTATCTATGCCGGAGCGCTCGGTTACCTCGATCCCGCCGGCGATCTGGACATGGCGATCGCGTTCCGCACCGCGATCATGCGTGACGGTGTGGCGTACGTGCAGGCCGGTGCCGGCATCGTCGCCGACAGCGTGCCCGCGCTCGAGTACAAGGAGACGCGCAACAAAGCACGCGCTGTGCTGCAGGCAATCGCGACTGCTGAGACGCTGCGCCCGTTGGAAAGTCGATGAACGCTCGGGCGCGGCTCGGCGGCGCACTGGGACTCGTGCTGCTCGGCGGCGCCGGCGCCCTGCTCACCTCCGGACGCGCGTGGCAGACCGTGACGGCTCCTCGCGCCCGCCCGTTCACCGACGAGGTCGTGAACGTGAGCGGCCGCACCCTCGAGCCCGCAATCGCGGCGCTCGCCGTGGTGGCGCTGGCTGGTGTGGTCGCCGTGCTGGCCACGCGTGGCATCGCGCGGCGCTTCGTGGGGGTAGCACTGGCCGGCGTGGCGATCGCGATGGCCTGGCCGGCAGTGGCTGGGCTGCGCAGCGTTTCGGCGCAACGCGCCCGCTCGCTGGTCAGCGATGCACGTACTGCGGCGGGCCTCGATCCGGCACGTCCGCCGCGGGTGGCGGTCCATCTGGTGTGGCCGGCGCTGACGCTGCTCTGTGTGCTGGCGGTGCTCGTCGGCGGCATTGCCGTGGCGCTGTGGGGCCACAGGTGGCTGGTGATGTCCGCGCGGTATGAGGCGCCGGCCCCGCAGCGCACGCACGCGACCCTGTGGAGCGATCTTGACCGAGGCCACGACCCGACGAGCGAACCCGGCTGACGTGGGACCCGACCGTCGGCGTGATGATCGGACTCGTTAGCATCGCGGACGTGGCATCTGGCGCAGGCGTCCTCGACGAGATCGTCGTCGGAGTCCGCGAGGACGTCGCGGCTCGGCAGGCCATCGTGTCCCTCGACGCGATCAAGGCTCGCGCCGCTGCGGCCGCGGCGCCCAAGGATGCGCTTGCCTGCCTGCTCGCCCCCGCGGTCGGCGTAATCGCCGAAGTGAAGCGGCGCAGCCCGTCGGCCGGAGCACTTGCCGACATCGGCAATCCAGCAGCCTTAGCAGGCGAGTACCAGGCCGGTGGAGCGCGCATCATCTCCGTTCTGACCGAAGAGCGGCACTTCGGCGGCTCGCTCGACGATCTCGACTCGGTGCGCGCAGCAGTATCGGTTCCCCTGCTACGCAAGGACTTCGTGGTCGGCTCGTATCAGGTGCACGAGGCGCGCGCACACGGCGCCGACATGGTGCTGCTGATCGTCGCCGCCCTCGACCAGAACACCCTGACCGGACTACGCGAACGCATCGAATCGCTCGGCATGACCGCACTCGTCGAGGTGCACACCGAGGACGAGGCCACGCGCGCACTCGACGCCGGTGCCCGGGTGATCGGAATCAACGCCCGCAACCTGCACACCCTCGACGTCGACCGCTCGACGTTCGAACGCATCGCACCCGGGCTGCCCAGCGAAGTCGTCAAGATCGCCGAGTCGGGAGTACGCGGCCCGCTCGACCTGATCGAGTACGCGGCAGCCGGGGCCGACGCCGTGCTGGTCGGCGAAGGGCTGGTGACCACGGTCAACCCCCGGACGGCCGTCGCCGAATTGGTGACCGCCGGCGCCCACCCCGCCACCCCGCGGGCGTCCCGGTAACGCTGGGCTATCGGCTAGGGAGCGATCGCGGCAACCCGAACCACGGCAGCACGCTGTTGTCGAAGCGCGTCATCGCGCAGATCCGGTCACCGCTGAGGGTGAGGACGAACAGCCCGGTGCCGTGGCGGATGCCGGCGGGCGTACGCAGGTAGACGCCGAACGCCGGCTGCCCGTTGGCTCGCGTCGGAACGAGATCGAATCTGCGGCCGGCGGCAAAGATGCTGGCGCAGAAGCGGGACACCGGATCGCGGCCCTCGTATTCGAACGGCATCGGTGGCATCGAGACGAACACGTCGTCCGTCAGAAGGGCCACCAGTGCGTCGAGATCGGCGGACTCCCAAGCGCTGACGAACTTCGCGACGATCGCATCCTCGGCAGATGATTCGAAGGCAGGCGGCGGTTCGCGGTCGGCGCTCGCGGGCCGCCGGTGCAGGCCGGCCCGCGCCCGTTTGAGGGCGCTGTTGACCGACTCGACCGTCGAGTCGAGCATGTCGGCCACCTCGCTGGCGTGGAATCCGAGGACATCACGCAAGATCAGGACGGCGAGCTGGCGAGGCGGCAAGACCTGAAGGGCGGTCACGAACGCCAGGGAGATGGATTCCGTCTGCTCGTACTGGGCCTCGGGTCCGATCGGCACGTTGATCGCGCCCTCGAGGAGGGTGTCGGGATAGGGCTCGAGCCAGATGACTTCACCGAGCCGGGTCGGCTCGGGCGGTTGCACTTCGGGCACGGTCCACTCCTTGGCGGCTCGTCGGCTGGCGGAGCGTCGCGCATTGAGGCACTGGTTGGTGGCGATCCGATAGAGCCAAGTGCGCAGCGCGGCGCGTCCCTCGAACCCTGCGAAGCCTCTCCACGCGGCCAGCAGCGTCTCCTGGAGGGCGTCCTCGGCGTCCTGGAAGGAGCCGAGCATCCGGTAGCAGTGCACCTGCAGCTCGCGGCGGTACGGCTCGGTCAGCTCTCGGAACGCGTCGCCGTCTCCGGCCCGGGCCCGGGACATCAGCTCGCCGCTTTCCACGGTTGCTCACCCTCTTCCCGTCGGTCTTCGCGCCTTCGCCAGATGTGGACACCGGCCGAGGGCCGAACTGGGCGGTCGTGCGGCGCCCAGTTTCCGATTGTCGCGACGTCTACATCGGTGCTCGGACATCGCAAACCTGCCTCATCTGCCAGCCGCCCGCGACGTTCAGCGGCGGCATGTCCCGAAGGAAGCTGACATGACCACGATCTTGCAACGACCACAGTTAGCCTCGAGCCAGCGGACAACCGTTCTCCTCACCGCAGTCGCCTACTTCATGGTGACGCTGGACGCGCTGGTCGTCGTGACCGCGCTGCCGTCGATCCACCGCACCCTTGGCGGCGGAATCAGCACGCTCCAGTGGACGATCAGCGCCTACACCATCGCGTTCGGCGCCGGAATCCTGACTGCTTCGGCGATCGGCGACCGGCTGGGCCGCCGACGGGTCTACGTCGCCGGCCTGGCGCTGTTCACGGCAGCATCGGCCGCCTGCGCGCTGGCGCCCACAGCCGAAGCGCTGATCGCCGTCCGTGCCGTCCAGGGCCTCGGTGCGGCCATCGTCATGCCGCTGGGTCTGACGATCCTGACCGCTGCGTTCCCCCGAGAGAAGCGGGGAGCTGTCGTGGGAATCTGGGGTGGCGTCGCCGGGCTGGGCGTCGCCTGCGGCCCGCTGATCGGCGGCGCCATCACGCAGGGCCTGAGCTGGCACTGGATTTTCTGGGTCAACGTCCCGATCGGCGTGGCGGCGACTGTCGGTGCCGCGACACGGCTGGCCGAGAGCCACGGTCCGCGCGGCCGCCTCGACGTGCCCGCGCTCGTCCTCGTGTCGGCCGGCGTCGGCTCGCTGATCTGGGGCGTGGTGGAGGGTGGCCAGGACGGGTGGGGCAGCTCCCAGAACGTAATCGGGCTGGTCGCCGGCGTACTGCTACTCGGCGGGTTTGTCTGGCGCGAAGCGCTAGCCCGCGAGCCCATGATCCCGCTGCATCTCTTCACCCGGGTGGCGTTCGGCTCCGCGGTGGGCACGCAGTTCTTCATGTCCGCGTCGATCTTTTCTGCTGCCTTTCTCACCAGCCAGTTCTTCCAGTTCGCGCTGGGCGATTCGCCACTCGTTGCCGGGTTGCGTTTCCTGCCCTGGACCGCGACCCCGCTAGTCGTCGCGCCGATCGCGGGAGCGCTGTCCGACCGGGTGGGGCCGCGGAACCTCATCGTGCCGGGACTGCTCATGCAGGCCGCCGGCTTCGCGTGGATCGTGACTCTTGCGCATACGTCAGCCGACTACACCAGCTTCGTGGCGCCGTTCATCATCGCCGGGGTGGGCATCTCGATGGCGTTGCCGTGCGTGACGGCCGGCGGGCTGAATGCGGTCCCACCCGCACTGCTGGGCAAGGCCGCCGGCACGCTGAACACGATGCAGCAGTTCGGCGCGGTGTTCGGCGTCGCCGTGGTCACCGCCGTCTTCAACGCCCACGGCAGCCTGGCTAGCCCCGCGGCGGTGACCAGCGGATACCGCCCGGCCCTGGCGGTTGCCGCCGGCGTGTCCCTGATCGGTGCCCTGGTGGCGACTGGCATCGGGCGCGCGAGGACCACGGCCACGCAATCCGGTGGTCGAGCGACGCGTCACGAGGAACCCGTTCTGGCACGTGAGGGAAGCTGAGCCGCTGCTGGTCCGAGTCACCGCGCAGGCTCGGACCAGCGCACCGCACGGTAGGCTCCTCGCCATGGCTCTCATACCCGGCGGGCGATGGCGCCGCTGGCGCAAGCGCCGCGGCTGAGCCGGCTCGTCGAAATCCGGTCCGGCGGTCGCGGTCGCGACGACCGTCCAGCCATCACCCGCCGTATCGGAGATATACATGACTACTGTACTTCCTGACCGCACCGGCCACTTCGGCGAATACGGCGGCCGGTTTGTGCCCGAGGCACTGATCGCCGCTCTCGACGAACTCACCGCAGAGTTCGAGTCGGCGCAGGTCGACCCCGCGTTCCGCGCGGAGCTCAACGAGTTGCTGCGCGACTACACCGGGCGCCCGTCGCCCCTGACCGAGGCGCCGCGCTTCGCAGAGCACGCCGGCGGCGCCCGCATCCTGCTCAAGCGCGAAGACCTAAACCACACGGGCTCACACAAGATCAACAACGTACTGGGCCAGGCCCTCCTGACCAAGCGCATCGGCAAACCCCGCGTCATCGCTGAGACGGGCGCCGGCCAGCACGGTGTCGCCACGGCGACGGCCGCCGCGTTGATGGGCCTCGAATGCACGGTCTACATGGGTGAGGAGGACACCCGCCGCCAGGCACTGAACGTCGCCCGGATGCGCCTGCTCGGCGCCGAGGTCATCCCGGTCACCACGGGTTCGCGCACCCTCAAGGACGCGATCAACGAGGCAATGCGCGATTGGGTCACGAACGTCGCCACCACGAATTACGTGTTCGGAACGGTGGCCGGGCCACATCCATTCCCCGGGATGGTGCGTGAACTGCAGCGAGTCATCGGCGACGAGGCACGCGCCCAGCTGCTGGAGCGCGTCGGCCGGCTGCCCGACGCCGTAGCCGCCTGCGTCGGCGGCGGATCGAACGCGATCGGCATCTTCTCCGCGTTCGTCAACGACCCGGGCGTACGGCTGGTCGGCTACGAAGCCGGGGGTGACGGCGTGGCAACCGGCAGACACGCCGCGACGATCACCGGGGGAGCGCCGGGTGTGCTGCACGGCGCACGTTCGTATCTGCTCCAGGACGCCAACGGCCAGACGATCGAGTCGCACTCGATCTCCGCGGGGCTGGACTACCCGGGAGTCGGCCCCGAGCACGCATACCTGCACGATGTCGGCCGGGCCGAGTACTACCCGATCACCGATGCCGAGGCGATGGACGCTTTCGCGTTGCTGTGCCGCACCGAGGGCATCATCCCGGCGATCGAGTCGGCGCACGCGCTGGCCGGGGTGCGCGCTCTCGGCCAGGAGCTCGGGCCGGGCGCCGTCATCCTGGTGAACCTTTCGGGACGCGGCGACAAGGACGTCGAGACCGCGTCGCACTACTTCGGGCTGGTCCAGTCATGACCGCGCTCAGCGACAAGATGGCCAAGGCGCGGGCCGACGGACGGGCTGCGCTGATCGGCTACCTGCCGGTGGGCTTCCCGGACGTCGACACCTCGATCGAGGCCATGTGTGCGCTCGTCGCCGGCGGCGCCGACGTCATCGAGGTAGGCGTCCCGTACAGCGACCCGGTCATGGATGGGCCGGTCATCCAGGCGGCGGCCGACGTTGCCGTACGCCGGGGTACGGGCCTGGCTGATGCGCTGCACGCGGTGGCTGCCGTTGCCGAAGCCGGCGCCGCGGCGGTCATCATGTCCTACTGGAATCCGATCGACCACTATGGCGTCGAGCGGTTCGCCGCAGAGCTCGCGGCGGCGGGCGGATCGGGTGCGATCACGCCCGACCTGATCCCCGACGAGGCGGCGTCCTGGCTCGCGGCCACCGATCAGCATGGGCTCGATCGCGTCTTCCTGGTCGCACCGTCGTCGACCGACGCCCGGATCGCGTCGACGGTCGGCGCGTGCCGTGGCTTCGTGTATGCGGCCTCCACCATGGGCGTGACCGGCACTCGCGACCAGGTCGGCGAGGCGGCGCAGCTGCTGGTCGGCCGGGTTCGCGCGGTGGCACCGGATTTCCCGGTCTGCGTCGGGCTTGGCGTGTCGAACGGTGAACAGGCGGCCCAGGTGGCGAGGTTCGCCGATGGGGTGATTGTCGGCTCGGCGTTCGTGCGCCGGATGCTCGATCATCCCGACGCCGCCGGAGTGAGCGCCGTCCGCGAGCTCGCAACCGAACTCGCGGACGGCGTGCGCCGTAGGTGACGGCGCCTCGGGGGTCAGCCGTTGGCCAGCGCCTGCAGCCGGTCGTACGCGCCGTTGAACGTGTTCTGGTCGCCCGGGAACACGCCGGAGTCGGCGTACTGCCAGAACGTGTAGAACTTCCACGCGTACGGCAGCGTGCCTGGCGCGGAGGCGTAGCGAGCCACCCAGAGCGGGTTGGTCGAGGTGAAATCGCCACGGTTGCCGGTGCACTGCGACCACCAACTCGTCGCTGTGTAGATCACCGGCCAGCGCGTGGTCTTGCGGTGGTATTCGTCGCTGAACGCCTTGACCCAGGCGACCATGCCCGTCTGCGAGAGGCCGTAGCAGGTGCCGCCGCTGTAGGGGTTCCACTCGATGTCGAGTGCGCCGGGCAGCGTCTTTCCGTCGCGCGACCAGCCGCCGCCATGCGCGACGAAGTAGTCGGCCTGGGTGGTGCCGGAGGAGATGTTGGGGCGGGCGAAATGGTATGCGCCACGGATCATGCCGACGTTGTAAGAGCCGTTGTACTGCTGCGCGAAGTACGGGTTTCGGTAGCTCGTGCCCTCGGTCGCCTTGATGTATGCGAAGCGAGCCCCGTTGTTCCAGGCGCCCCGCCAGTTGACATTGCCCTGATAGCTCGAGACGTCCAGGCCTTTGACGCTGCCGGCGGCCGACGCCGGCATAGCGCCGACGACCACGCCGGCAGTGAGTGCAACCACGCCGGTGACGGTGCCTGCTGCAATGAGCAGGCGTTTGCGTCGCGTGCGGGTCAGGTTCACATGCAGCTCCTCCGTTGGTGCCCCGGCTCCATCTCCGGGGATGCACGCACACCCTGGACCGCAGCATTTCGGACATGCAAGAGAGACGACATGAACCTGCCTTTATTTCATTTCCTCGGCAATCACCCCGTTTGATGACGGAACGATTATGACGGCTTCTTCGGGAGCCACGCGTTCGATTGTTAGGACGTACGTCTACGGTTGCTGCGTGCACACGTTGGCTTCGATCCCCAGCCCGACGCGCGCGGTCTGGCACCTCGGGCCGATCCCGATCCGTGCATACGCACTGTGCATCGTGGCCGGCATCTTCGTAGCAATCGCCGTCACGACACGCCGGTGGCAGGCCCGTGGCGGCAATCGGGACGACATCTGGGACGTCGCGTTCTGGGCCATCGTCCTGGGCATCATCGGCGGCCGGCTCTATCACGTCGTCACCGACTACGAGAAGTACTTCGGCAGGGGCAAGCATCCGCTAGACGCTTTCAAGATTTGGGACGGCGGCCTCGGCATCTGGGGCGCTATCGCGCTGGGCATGCTCGGAGCGTGGATCGGCTGTCACCGTAAAGGAATCCGGCTCACCGCCTTCGCGGACGCCGCGGCGCCGGGCGTCGCCGCTGCGCAGGCGATCGGGCGGTGGGGCAACTGGTTCAACAACGAGCTGTACGGCCGGCCGACCAACGTGCCGTGGCGGCTGGCGATCCATGACATCGACGTGACGACCGGGCAGGCGCAGCCGTGCGGCTTCGGCAACATCGGCCATATGGTCTGCGGCTACTACCACCCCACCTTCCTTTACGAGTCGTTATGGGACCTGGGGCTCGCGTTCTTCCTTGTCTGGGCAGGACGAAAGTGGCGGCTCGGCCGGGGCAACACGTTCGCGTTGTACGCGATGGGCTACACGGTGGGGCGGTCCTGGATCGAGGCGATGCGCAGCGACTATGCCCACCGCTTCTTGGGGCTGCGCATCAACGACTGGGCATCGATCATCGTCTTCGTCGGCGCGCTGATCTGGTTCGTGCGGCACCGCAACGTGTACGACGAGTCGCCGTACACGAGACCGCCCACACCGGAGCCCGCCGAGGAAGTGGTCACGACCCCCGAGAGCAGTGAGTAGCCAGGAGCCGGAGCCGGTCGAAGTCCACCACCAGCACCGGGATGTGACGGGTGGCTGGCTGAGGCCGACTGTCTTCGGGATGATGGACGGTCTTGTCTCGAACTTCGCGTTGATCGCCGGCGTGGCCGGTGCGGACTCGAGCGGGAACCACCACGCCGTCACGCTGGCCGGATTGGCCGGCCTGGTGGGTGGGGCATTTTCGATGGCCACGGGCGAATACGTGTCCGTGCAGAGCCAGAACGAGTCGGCGCGCGCCGAGATCGAGGTCGAGCGGAGGGAGCTGCGGCGCAACTCAGCCGCGGAGCAGGCCGAGCTCGCGCAGATGTATGTCCAGCGGGGCGTTGACGCAGACCTCGCCGACCAGGTGGCGGCCCAGCTCTCCCGCGACCCCGACCAGGCCCTCGATATCCACGTGCGCGAGGAACTCGGCGTGAGCCCGCACGCGCTGCCCAGCCCATGGGTAGCTGCGGGCTCGTCGCTGATGTCGTTCTCGGTGGGTGCGCTGATCCCGCTGCTGCCCTACGCGCTCGGGGCGAACGCGCTGTGGATCGCAGCGATCCTGTCGCTTGCTGCACTGTTCGCGGCCGGGGCGGTGACCGCCCGGTTCACGTCACGCAGCTGGCTGTTCTCAGCGACCCGGCAGGTGCTGCTCGGCGGTCTCGCGGCCGCCGTGACCTTCGGTGTCGGCCAGGCGTTCGGGGCGGTGACGGGCTAGCGACTCGCAGCGCTCGCGGGCTTGTCGGACCGACCGGTCGGTCCTAGGGTCATACATCAGCCGCCCGCGACCAGCGGGGAGTCAAGGGAGGCGCGCCCGATGGACTTCACGCAGAGCGAGACGTCACGCAACCTCCAGGCGGCCGTGCAGCGGTTCATGGACGAGCACGTCTACCCGGCAGAGCCGATCTACGAAGCCCAGGCTGCAGAGTTGCGAGGGGCCGGTACGCCGTTCCGCACGCCGGACGTGATCGCCAAGCTGCGCGATGAAGCTCGGGCACGCGGGCTGTGGAACCTGTTCCTGCCCGACCCGCGCTTCGGCGCCGGACTGTCGGTGCTCGACTACGCGCCTATCGCCGAGCTCTCCGGCCGCTCGCCGGCGATCGCGCCCGAGGCGATGAACTGCGCGGCGCCGGATACGGGGAACATGGAGCTGCTGGCCATGTTCGGCAGCGATGAGCAGCACGAAGAGTGGCTGCGCCCGCTGCTCGACGCTCGGATCCGGTCCTGCTTTTCCATGACTGAGCCGGATGTCGCCTCATCCGATGCCACCAACATCGCGACGCGCATCGAACGCGACGGCACCGACTGCGTGATCACCGGGCGCAAGTGGTGGTCGACCGGTGCGCTGCGGCCCGAGTGCGAGGTCGCGATCGTGATGGGCGTGATCGATCCGGACGCGCCACGGTATGAGCGCCACTCGATGGTGCTGGTCCCACTGCGTGCCCCTGGCGTCACGGTGCACCGCTCGACCACCGTCTTCGGGTACGACGACGGCCCACACGGTGGTCATGGTGAGATCGACTTCGACCACGTGCGCGTGCCGGCAGCGAACCTGCTCGGGCCGTCCGGCGGCGGGTTCATGATGGCGCAGGCGCGACTCGGGCCGGGCCGGATCCACCACTGCATGCGCAGCCTCGGCATGGCCGAACGGGCGCTGTCGTTGATGGTCGGCAGGGCGATGTCCCGGAGCACGTTCGGCGCGCCCCTGGCCAGGCAAGGAGTGATCCGCGAATGGATCGCCGAGTCACGGCTGGCCATCGACCAGGCGCGGCTGCTTGTATTCAAGACCGCCTGGCTGATCGACACCGTCGGGGTCAAGGGGGCGCGCACCGAGATTGCGGCGATCAAGGTGGCCGCGCCGCGCGCGGCGTCCTATGTTCTCGACCGGGCCATCCAGACGTTCGGCGCCGCCGGAGTGTCGGGGGACACCCCGCTGGCAGCGGCATGGGCGCAGTTGCGGACCCTGCACCTGGCCGACGGACCCGACGAGGTGCACCTGCGCTCGATCGCCCGCCAAGAGATCACCGCGGCGCTGCGATGACCGCAGCCGACACCGCGGTGCGGCGCCGCATTCTGGCCGCCGCCGTCGATCTGTTCGCCGATCACGGCTACGACGCGACGAGCGTGTCGCAGGTGATCAGCCGGGCAGGGGTCGCCAAGGGCGGCTTCTATCACCACTTCGCCAGCAAGGACGACCTGCTGTACGCGGTGTACGGCGATCTGATCGATCGTCAGCTCGAGGGCATGCAGCGCATTCTGGCGCAGCGCATGCCGCCCGCGCAAACGCTGCGCGCGCTGATCATGGACCTCGTCGAGACCACGGCGGGAAGCGCCCGCGAGGCGCTGGTGTTCTCGCGCGAGCTCTCCCAGCTCGGTAACCGCCGGATCGTGCAGATGCGCAGCCAGCGGCGGCGCTACCAGAATGCGGTGATCAAGCTCGTGGACGATGCACAACAGCGCGGGCAGTTCAGCTCGGTTGCCTCGCCGGAGACCATCGCGTTCACGATCTTCGGCGTGGTGAACGAGATGCCGCGGTGGTACCGGCCCAACGGGCGGATGCGTCCCGAGCAGATCGGCACCGAGATCGCCGACCTGGTGTTGGCAGGGCTTTCGACGGGGGAGGCCGGCAGCTGACGCGGAGCGTCGGTCCCCGGCACCGTGCTGGGTAGGGTTCCCGCATGCCAGGTGTTCAGGACCGCGTCGCGCTGGTGACGGGCGGCGCGCAGGGAATCGGCGCCGAGGTGGCCCGCCGGCTCGCAGCGGGCGGCGCGCGGGTGGCCGTCCTTGATCTCGACGAGCCGGGTGCCCGCGCGGTCGCGGCGGAGTTCGGCGGGCTCGGCGTCGGCGCGGACGTGTCACAGCGCGATCAGGTGCAGGCGGCCGTCGACCGCGTAGTGGCCGAGTTCGGCGGCTTGCACATCCTGGTCAACAACGCCGGCGTCATCCGGGACAACCTGCTGTTCAAGATGAGCGACGACGACTGGACGGCGGTGATGGACGTGCACCTGCGGGGCGCGTTCCTCGCCAGCCAGATCGCACAGCAGCACATGGTGCTGGCGCGGTACGGGCGGATCATTTCGATGTCGTCGACGTCCGCGCTGGGCAACCGTGGGCAGGCGAGCTACTCGACGGCGAAGGCAGGCCTGCAAGGATTCACCAAGACGCTGGCCATCGAGCTCGGCCCGTTCGGAATCACCGCGAACGCAATTGCCCCGGGCTTCATCGAGACGGCGATGACCCAGGCGACGGCCGAGCGGATGGGCACCACGATCGAGGCGATGCGCGAGGCGGTCGCGCAGGCGGCGCCGGTGCGGCGTGGCGGTGTGCCGGCCGACATCGCGAACGCCGTGGCGTTCTTCGCGGCGGAGGAATCCGGCTACGTCACGGGGCAGGTGCTGTACGTCGACGGCGGCCGCGGCCTGCACTGAGCGTCTCGGCACGTACGCTGGGCGCCGTGTTCGACACGCTCTCCGACCGCCTGTCCCAGGTCTTCACCACGCTGCGTGGCAAGGGCCGGCTCTCCGAGGCCGACATCGATGCCACGGCGCGCGAAATACGCATAGCGCTGCTCGAGGCGGACGTGGCGCTGCCCGTGGTCCGTCAGTTCATCGCCGCGCTGAAGGAGCGCGCCCGCGGCGAGGACGTCTCCAAGGCGCTCAACCCGGCGCAGCAGGTCATCAAGATCGTCAACGAGGAACTGATCGAGATCCTCGGTGGCGAGACCCGCCGGCTGCAGTTCGCCAAGACGCCGCCGACGGTGATCATGCTCGCCGGACTGCAGGGTTCCGGCAAGACGACTCTCGCCGGCAAGCTCGCCCGCTGGCTGCGCGAGCAGGGTCACACACCGGTGCTGGTGGCCGCCGACCTCCAGCGCCCGAACGCCGTCACGCAGTTGCAGGTCGTCGGCGAACGGGCCGCCGTCGAGGTGTACGCGCCGCAGCCCGGTAACGGGGTCGGCGATCCGGTGGCCGTGGCACGCGACTCGATCGACTTCGCGCGCCGCGCCCAGCACGACATGGTCATCGTGGACACCGCCGGCCGGCTGGGCATCGACGCCGAGATGATGCAGCAGGCAGCGGACATCCGCGACGCCATCCATCCGGACGAGGTGCTGTTCGTCGTCGATGCCATGGTCGGCCAGGACGCGGTGAACACCGCCGAGGCGTTCCGCGACGGCGTCGGCTTCAGCGGCGTGGTGCTCACCAAGCTCGACGGTGACGCCCGCGGCGGGGCGGCGCTGTCGGTGCGTTACGTGACCGGGCAGCCGATCATGTTCGCCTCCAACGGGGAGAAGCTCGAGGAGTTCGACGTCTTCCACCCCGACCGGATGGCCTCCCGCATCCTCGGCATGGGCGACGTGCTGACCCTCATCGAGCAGGCGCAGAAGCAGTTCGACGAGGCCGAGGCCGAGAAGATGGCGAGCAAGCTCGCCAGCGGGAACCAGTTCACGCTCGAGGACTTCCTCGAGCAGCTCTCAGCCGTGCGGCGTATGGGCTCGCTTTCCAGCCTGCTCGGCATGATGCCGGGGATGGGCCAGCTCAAGGACGCGATCAACCAGGTGGACGACCGCGACCTCGACCGCACCGCGGCGATCATCCGCGGCATGACCCCCGGCGAGCGCGAGAACCCCAAGATCATCAATGGGTCGCGGCGGCTGCGTATCGCCAACGGGTCGGGCGTCACCGTCACCGACGTGAACCAACTGGTGGACCGGTTCTTCGAGGCGCGCAAGATGATGCAGCAGATGGGCGGCGCGATGGGGCTGCCCGGCACGCGCCGCAAGCCGACTAAGGCGAAGGGCAAAAAGGGCAAGAAGGGCCAAGCTCGGCGTCAGTCCGGACGTGGCCCGACTCAGCCGCGCATGCCCGCCGGCTTCCCGGGCGGTTTCGGTAACCTGCCCGCGCAGCTGCCGCCCGGCACCGAGCTACCGGACCTCTCCAAGCTGAACCTGCCGGACAACTGAGCTGCGGCCCGGCATACGCACCGGCCACCGTCCGACCCGGACGGTAAGCGCGGCGTCCCAGTTCGGGTTCGCCCTCGCCGCACTGGTCGTTGCCGCCAACCTGCGCCCGGCCGTCGCCAGTGTCGGCCCGGAGCTCGATCCACTGCGCAGCGGACTGCAGCTGTCGTCGACAGCGGCCGCTGTCCTGACGGCGGTGCCCGTGTTCTGCTTCGGCGCGCTGGCCCCGGCCGGGCCGTGGCTGTCGCGCCGGCTCGGGCTGCGAGCCGCCGTCGCCGTGCTGGTCGCGACGCTGGTCGCGGGCCTGGTGCTGCGCATCGGCCCGGATGTGGCCACCCTGTTCGCCGGCACGGTGCTTGCCGCCAGCGGCATCGCGGCGGCCAACGTGCTGCTGCCGGTCGTGATCAAGCGCGACTTCGCCGAGCGAACCGGCCTGATGATGGGTCTCTACACCACGGCGGTTACCGGAGGGGCGGCCGCGGCAGCCGGGCTGACGGTGCCGATCGGCGACGCCATCGGCCACGGCTGGCGGGGCGGGCTCGGCGTATGGGCGCTCGCCGCGGCGCTGGCCCTGGTGATGTGGCTGCCCTACGTGCGCCGCGGGGCGCAGCGCCCCGTCGAGGCGGTCCACGCACCGGCCGGCCTGCACCACAATCGGCTGGCCTGGATGATCACCCTCTTCTTCGGCCTGCAGTCGCTGAGCTTCTATGCCGTGCTGGGCTGGCTGCCCTCGCTGTACCGCTCGCACGGCTACTCGGCAGCCGCAGCCGGCGGACTGCTTTCACTCAGCTCGCTGGTGCAGATCCCCACCGCACTGGTATTGCCGGCGCTGGCCAGCCGCATGCGCCGCCAACGCACCCTGGTCGTCGTGGCCGTGGCGCTGACCGGGGCAGGGTTGCTGGCGATCCTCGTCGCACCAACGGCTGCCGCCGTGCTCTGGGTTGTGATCCTTGGGCTCGGGCAGGGCGCGGCGTTCGCGCTGGCGCTGACCTTGCTCGTGTTGCGCACCCGCAGCCATGCCGCGACGGCGCCCCTGTCGGCGATGGCCCAGTCGGTGGGCTACCTGATCGCCGGGCTCGGGCCGCTTGCTGTCGGTGCACTTCACGCGGCAACCGGCGGCTGGACCGCCGGGCTGATCGTGCTGCTCGCGTTGCTCGTCCCGGAGACGATCGCCGGGCTGCGTGCGGCCATACCCGGCGTCGTCGATCCTCTGACAGAAGGGACCGCTCATGACCCGTCGTAGCCAGCCACCGTTCCGGGCCGATCACGTCGGCAGCCTGCTGCGGCCACCCGAGCTGCTGCAGGCCCGGGCCGACCACGCCGCCGGCCGGATCACCGCCGACGAGCTGCGCGCCGTCGAGGACGAGGCGATCCGCGCCGCGGTGCGTATGCAAGAAGACGTCGGTTTGCAGAGCGCCACCGACGGCGAGTTCCGCCGCACGTCGTGGCACATGGACTTCATCTACCAGCTGCAGGGCGTGCACCGCACCGACGAGCAGATCCTGGTGCACTTCCGCAACGCCTACGGGAACCTGGACTTCACCTCGGCGGCGCTGCGCATCGACGGCAAGATCGGCCTGGACGAGCCCATCTTCGGGCCGGCGTTCTCGTTCCTGCGCGAGACGGTCACGACGGCCGTGCCGAAGCTGACCATCCCGTCGCCGAGCATGGTCCACTACCGCGGCGGCCCGGCGGCGATCGACCGGTCCGTCTACCCCGACGACGATCAGTTCTGGGCTGACCTCTCCGCGGCATACGCCAAGCAGGTGGCCGGCGTCGCCGCGCTCGGCTGCACCTACCTGCAGCTGGACGACACGAGCCTCGCCTACCTCAACGACCCTGCACAGCGTGCCGAGCTGGCTGCCAAGGGCGGCGACCCCGTGCACCAGCACGAGCGCTACATCCGCCAGATCAACGCCGCCCTGGCCGACCGACCGGTCGGGCTGCACGTCACGACGCACCTCTGCCGCGGCAACTACCGCTCGGCGTGGACGGCGGAGGGCGGCTATGACTTCGTGGCCGAGGCCCTGTTCGGCCAGCTCGACGTCGACGGCTTCTTCTTGGAATACGACGACCCTCGCTCCGGCGGCTTCGCGCCGCTGCGCTTCGTGCCGCCCGGCAAGCAGGTGGTGCTGGGCCTGGTCACCACGAAGCGCCCCGAACTGGAGTCCAAGGACGACCTGAAGCGGCGCATCGACGAGGCGGCCCAGTATGTGCCCATCGAGCAGCTGTGCCTATCCGGGCAATGTGGCTTCTCGTCGACCGTGGAGGGCAACAACCTCACGCTCGACGAGGAGATCGCCAAGCTCCGGCTGATCGTCGAGACCGCCGCCGAGGTCTGGGGTTAGCGATCCGGTGCCGCGCCGCGGCGTCGCTTAGGCTTCCAACCGCATGGCTTGATGGGGAGGCTCCCTATGAGCAATACCACCTCGACGTCCGGGCCGAAGGCCGACGACGCCAAGCGCATAGCTGACGGGTACGCGTTCGAAGGACCGGCGTTGGAGTTCGGCTCGGTCGTTCTCGACGGCGCCGTATACCCGGACGCCCACATTCGGGTCCCGCTGAGCACGCTGAACCGCCACGGGTTGATCGCGGGTGCCACCGGCACGGGCAAGACGAAGACATTGCAGGTGCTTACCGAGCAGCTGTCCGCCGCCGGCGTTCCGGTCGTGATCGCCGACGTGAAGGGCGACCTGTCAGGGCTGGCTCAGGCCGGCACGTCCAACGACAAGATCACGCAGCGGGTAGCTGATACACAGGACGACTGGACACCGACGGCGTATCCCGTCGAGTTCCTGGCGCTCGGCGGCGTGGGCACCGGGGTGCCGCTGCGCGCCACGATGACGTCCTTCGGCCCCACCCTGCTGGCCAAAGTGCTCGGCCTGAACGACACGCAGGAGTCCTCGCTCGAGCTCGTCTTCCACTTCGCCGACAAGGCGGGCCTCGCGCTGCTCGACCTGAAGGACCTCCAGGCCGTCATCCGGTACCTGACGAGCGCCGAAGGCAAGGCCGACCTGGCGGGGCTCGGTGGGCTGTCCTCGACCACGGCGGGGGTGATCCTGCGCCAGCTGATCGGCCTGTCCGACAAGGGCGGCGACGTGTTCTTCGGTGAACCGGAGTGGGAGACCAAAGACCTGCTGCGGACCTTCCCAGATGGCAAGGGAGTGATCAGCTCGATCGAGCTGACCAACCTCCAGGACCGCCCGCAACTGTTCAGCACCTTCCTCATGTGGCTGCTGGCTGATCTGTTCCATGAGCTCCCCGAGGTGGGCGATCTCGACAAGCCCAAGCTGGTGTTCTTCTTCGACGAAGCGCACCTGCTGTTCGACGACGCATCGAAAGCCTTCCTGGACGCCGTGACGCAGACCGTGCGGCTGATCCGATCCAAGGGTGTGGGCATCTTCTTCGTGACCCAGAACCCCACCGACATCCCGGACGCGGTGCTCGGGCAGCTCGGCAATCGCGTGCAGCACGCGCTGCGGGCGTTCACGCCGGATGATGCCGCTGCGCTGTCCAAGGCAGTCAAGACGTACCCGAAGACGAAGGACTACGACCTGTCCGAGGACCTCACCCGGCTGGGCACCGGCGAGGCGATCATCACCGTGCTGTCCGAGACGGGCGCCCCGACGCCGGTGGCCTGGACCCGGCTGCGGCCGCCGCGCTCGCTCATGGGGCAGCTCGAGGCCGCGGCGCAGCAACAGGAAGTGACGTCCTCACCGCTGACGGCAACCTATGGGCAGGCGGTCGACCGCGAGTCGGCGTACGAGAAGCTCGCCGCGAAGCTCGCTCCGGCGGCGCCGCCTGCGGGCCAGGCCGCGCCGCAACGGGAGCACCGCGACCACACCGAGAAGGCCGCCGCTGCCGGCGTGGTCGGCGGACTGCTCGCCTCGCCGGCGTTCAAGTCGTTCGCCCGCTCGGCGGCCAGTTCGCTGGGCCGGGAGATCACCCGTGGGCTGTTCGGGACGCGATCTCGCCGGCGCTAACTCACGGGCGCGACGCCGAACGCAGATTTGACGCCACGTTCGGCGGCACCACCTCGTACCGGGCGAATCGCCGGGCGAAGCGACCCGTGCCGGCCGTCAGCGAGCGCAGCGTGATGGCATAGCGGGTCAGCTCGGCGTCAGGCACCTCCGCGTGCACGATCGTGCGCTCCATGCCGGTGGGCGCGCTCGGATCGGGCTCGGTGCCGGTGACCCGGCCGCGCCGGCCGGAGAGGTCCGACATGACGGCCCCGACGTAGGTGTCCGGCACGGTGACGTCGACGGTGGCCAGCGGCTCGAGCAGCGCGACGGAGCCGTTCGCGGCGGCGTCCTTCAACGCCAGGCCGCCCGCCGTCTGGAACGCCGCGTCGGAGGAGTCGACGCTGTGCGCCTTGCCGTCGACCAGCGTGACGAGAACGTCGACGACCGGGACGTGCTCGTTGTCCAGGCCCTGCGTCAATTGCGCCCGCACGCCCTTCTCGACCGAGCCGATGAACTGCGAGGGGACGGCACCGCCGACGACCTTCTCGGCGAATTGCGTGCCCTCGCCACGCGGCAGCGGGGTGACCACCACGTCGCACACGGCGTACTGGCCGTGTCCGCCGGACTGCTTCACCAGCCGCCCGTGCCCGCGGGCCTCACCTGTGAATGTCTCGCGGACCGCCACCCGGAGCGGCACCGTCTCGACGTGCGCCCCGGTGGCGCGCAGCCGTTCGAGGACGACGTCGGCATGCCCTTCGCCGAGACACCACAGCACGAGCTGCCCGGTTTCCTGCTGCCGCTCGACGCGCACCGTCGGATCGCCGGCGGTGAGCCGGGTGAGCGCCTTGGCGAGCGTGTCCTCGTCGGCACGTGTCGCCGCCTGGACGGCGACGGGCAGCAGCGGCTCGGGCATCTCCCACGGTTCGATGAGCAGCGGGGCCGCTTTCGCGGAGATCGTGTCGCCGGTCTCGGCACTGCCGAGCCGGGCGATCGCACAGATGTCGCCGGCGATCGCCCGCTCGATCGGCCGCAGGGTGGTGCCGAGCGGCGAGAAGATCTGGCCGACCCGCTCGTCGGCATCGTGGTCGGGGTGCCCGCGCGACTCGCCGCCGTGCCCGGAGATGTGCACCGCAGTTTCCGGGACGAGTGTTCCCGAGAACACACGTAGCACCGACAGCCGGCCCAGGTAGGGGTCGACAGTCGTGCGGACGATCTCGCCGAGCAGCGGCCCGTCCGGATCGGACCCGGCCAAGGCCACCGTCGCGCCGTAGAGCGGCATCGCGGGAGGCAGTTGCCGTTCGACGGGGGAGGGGAACGCTCCGGTCAGCAGCTCGAGCAGCTCGGCCATGCCGAGGCCAGTCGCCGCACATACCGGGATCACCGGGTAGAACGTGCCGCGGGCAACGGCGGTCTCCAGATCGCCGATCAGCACGTCGGGCTCGATGTCCTCGCCGCCCAGGTAGCGGTCGAGGAGCGTCTCGTCCTCGCTGTTGTTGATGATCGCCTCGATCAGCGCATTGCGAGACGCCTCGACGTCGCCGTCGACGGCGATATCCGCGGAGTACGCCACTTCCTTGGGCGGGAAGCCCGCGGAGTAGTCGTAGACGGTTCGGCTGAGCAGTCCGACCAGGCCGTCGGGTGCCTGCTCGGCGCCACCGCCCACCGTGAGGTAGACCGGCAGCACGGCCTGCCCGTCGGCGCCGCCGAACACACGCTGGCACCCGGCCACCGCGGAGCTGAGCGACGCGCGCGGCGCGTCCAGCTTCGTCACGACGACGGCGCGCGGTGTGCCGAGCCGGGCGCACTCCTCCCAGATCGACACGGTGATCGGGTCGATGTCGTCGGTGGCCGATACGACGAACAGCGCCGCGTCGGCGGCGCGCAGCCCGGCGCGCAGCTCGCCGGTGAAGTCGGGGTAGCCGGGGGTGTCCAGCAGATTGATCACGACGTCGTCGTGCCGTAGCGGGCACACCGACAGCACGACGGAGCGTTGCTGGGCCACTTCGACGGGGTCCGAGTCACTGACCGTGGTGCCGTCGGCGATCGTGCCGGCGCGCCCGATCACGCCGGTGGCGGCAAGCAGCGCCTCGACGAGTGTGGTCTTGCCCGCCGCGGAGTGGCCGACGAGCGCGACGTCGCGGATCTTGTCCGGGCGGTCGGCGGTCTCGATGGCGGCCACCTGGGTTTTCGTCGCGGTTTTCTTCGTCGACATGGAGCATCCTCTCGCTGACACCGGGCGCACGAAGCGTTCTCGCATTCGACACCTATCCGTAGCGCGCGACAAGCCGATCGGCAAGATCAGGGTGCCGGACCGCTATCGTGAGCGCGCCGACCGAGCAGAGGATCGCCGACACGTGCTGAACATTCACGCTCGCGAGTGGGTATCGAAGACGATCAACCCACTCGGCGTCCGGCTCGCCCGAGCCGGTGTGACCCCCGACCAGATCACGATCGCGGGCACGGTGGGCGCCACGGCCTCAGCGTTGATCTTCTTCACGCGGGGGTGGTGGTTCGCGGGAACCCTGCTGATCTGGGGCTTCGTGATGCTGGACCTGGTCGACGGCGCCGTAGCCCGGGCCGGCGGCACCTCCAGCAAGTTCGGCGCGGTGCTCGACTCGACAGGCGACCGCATCGTCGACGCGGCGGTGTTCGGCTCGATCGGGTGGTACTTCGCCCGCCATGACCAGCCGTGGATGCTGGCCGGCTGCCTGCTATGCCTGGTGCTCGGCCAGCTGACCTCGTACATCCGAGCTCGCGCCGAAGGCGTCGGGCTTTCCGCGACGGTGGGTATCGCCGAGCGCGCGGAGCGGCTCATCATCATCCTGGTGGGGACGGGCCTCTCAGGCGAGCCCCTCGGCGTGCCGTACGTGCAGGCGGTCGCCGTCTGGGTGCTGGTGGCCGCCTCGGCGATCACCGTGATCCAGCGGCTCGCTACGGTGTGGCGGCAGTCCCGGGATGAGGAAGGAGCGGCGCGGTGAGCGCGACGAGCGGGGCAACACCGTGAGCGTGCGGGGGCGTGCCGTCGACCTGAGCTTTGCCGCGGGATGGGGGGCGGTCAAGTCGTTGCCGCCGCCGCTCGCGAAGCGGGCCTTCCAGGCGGTAGCCGACGTCGCCGCGGCGCGAGACGGCAAGGGGACGCAACAGCTGCGGCGCAACCTGCGCCGCGTCGTTCCCGAGGCCAGCGACGCGCAACTGGACGAGCTCGTCAACGCCGGGCTGCGCTCGTACGCGCGGTACTGGCTGGAGACGTTCCGGCTCCCGAAGATGGACAAGCGGGAAGTGGCAGTCCGTGCTGGCGAGAACACGACGGGTGCCGAGCACATCGACGCAGCGGCGCGCCGCGGCAAGGGCTTCATCCTGGCGCTGCCGCACATGGGCAACTGGGATGTCGCCGCGCTCTGGCTGATCGACCGCGGCTACCCGTTCACAACTGTTGCCGAGCGGCTCAAGCCGGAGTCGCTGTTCGACCGATTCGTCGCATACCGGGAGAGCCTGGGCATGGAAGTGCTGCCGCTCACCGGGGGCGGGTCGCCGTCCGAGGCGCTGGCGCAGCGGCTGCGCTCGGGCGGGGCGGTGTGCCTGGTCGCCGACCGGGACCTGTCCCGCAACGGCGTCGACGTTGACTTCTTCGGTGAAACCGCCCGCATGCCGGGCGGCCCGGCGCTGCTTGCTGCCACCACCGGTGCCGTGCTGCTGCCGGTGGCCCTGTGGTTCACGCCCGACGGTAGCTGGGGTCAGTGGATCGGCGAGCCGATCGAGCCGGCCGGTACCCGCCTTGCAGAGCGGGTCCGCAGCGGGACACAGGCGCTGGCCGACACGTTCGCTGCCCAGGTTGCCGCGCATCTCGCAGACTGGCACATGTTGCAGAAGCTGTGGGTGGCGGACCTCGCCGTCCGCACTGCTGCGTCGAACGGCCACAGACCCGGATAACTGGTGCGTATCGGCATCGTCTGCCCGTACTCCTGGGACATCCCCGGAGGCGTGCAGGCACACGTGCGCGACCTGGCCGAGGCGTTGCTCGACCTCGGCCACGTCGTGTCGGTGCTGGCGCCCGGCGACGACGACGCCTCCGATCTGCCGCGCTACGTCGTCACTGCGGGGCGGGCCGTGCGGATCCCGTACAACGGCTCGGTGGCGCGGCTCCAGTTCGGCCTGGTGTCGGCCACCCGGGTGCGCCGCTGGCTGCGTGACGGCGACTTCGACGTGGTCCATGTGCACGAACCGGCACCGCCCAGCCTGTCACTGCTCGCCTGCATGATCCACGAAGGCCCACTGGTCGCGACTTTCCATGCCGCGCTCACCAAGTCCCGGTGGCTCGCGATCTCCGACACGGTCCTGCAGCCGTTCCTGGAGAAGCTGTCCGGGCGCATCGCGGTGTCCGACGCCGCCCGCAAGGTGATCGTCGAGCACCTGGGCGCCGACGCCGTCGTGATTCCGAACGGGGTCGCCGTCTCGCACTACACGCACGCCCAGCCACTGCCCGGCTACCCGCGCGCGGGGGGCACCGTCGGGTTCATCGGCCGCTACGACGAACCGCGCAAGGGCATGGACGTGCTCGTACCGGCGCTCGACAGGCTGATGCGACAGCGGCCCGGGCTGCGGTTGCTCGTCGCCGGACGGGGCGAGGCCGAGGAGTTCCTGGCAGGGGTTCCCCGGATCGTTCGGGACCGGATCGACTTGATGGGCCAGGTGAGCGAGCACGACAAGGCACGCATGCTCAAGAGCATTGACGTGTACTGCGCGCCCAACACCGGGCAGGAGAGCTTCGGGGTGATCCTGCTCGAGGCAATGGCGGCGCGCACCCCGATCGTGGCCAGCGAGCTGGAGGCGTTCAAGCGGGTCCTCGGTGGCGGGGTGGCCGGCCAGCTGTTCCCGATCGGTGACTCGGCGGCCTTGGCCCGCGAGCTGGACCGGGTGCTCGACGACGCGGCACTGCGGCGGCGACTTGTCGAGACGGCTGCCAAAGCGGTCATCCCATACGACTGGTCGACGGTCGTCCGGGAGGTGCTGCGCGTCTACGAGCTTGCTATCGCGGGCGCGTCTGCGCCGCTCGATCGGCCGCGTCGGGGGCCCCGTTAGGCTGACGCACCATGCTGACCGCAGGCTGGCTGATCGCTGCGGTCGTCGTGGCCGTGTTGATCACCAGCTGGATCACGTTCACGATCACCCGCCTCGACCGGTTGCACGCCCGGGTCGACGCTGCGCAGGCGGCACTCGACGCGCAGCTCGTGCGCCGCGCAGCGGCTTTGCTGCACGTTGCGGAGTCGTCGGTCGGCGTGCTTACCCACGACGAGCGAGCGCGGCTGGAGCGGGTGTCCGAGGCGGCACTCTCCGCGTCGCTCGACGACCGGGAAGGCGCAGAGAACGCCGTAGGCCGCGCCATGATCGACCTCGCCGGCCAGCACGCCGACCTGCCGCCGTCCGCCGTCGAGGAGCTGCGGGAGGCAGGGACCCGGGTGCTCATCGCCCGGAGGTTCTACAACGACGCGGTCCGCGACACGCGGGCGCTACGGGCCCGCCGGATGCCCCGGCTGCTACGTCTGGCCGGGCACCGCCACATGCCGCAGTTTTTCGACATCGACGACACGCTGCCCATCTACGAGCCGCCCGGCGGCTCGGCAACCCATGAGGAGATCAGCAGGTGAATTTCGGGGAGCGCCTGACCGCGTTCGTCGCGCGACTCACGCCCGTGCAGAAGGCCGCCGCGAGCGTGCTCGTGCTGGCCCTCGCAGCCGGCGGCGCTGCCGGAGGCCTCGTGGCCGCCGGCGTCGGCTCCTCGGATCCAGCGGCGCTGTCGGCCGTTCCGCCGCCGCCCTCATCCACTAGCAGCTCACCCAAGCCGAAACCCAAACCGAGGCCCAAGCCGAAGCCCAAACCCAAGCCCAAACCGGTCAACCCACTAACCGGCATCGGCCCGGTGCCGAACGGCCCGGTGGTAGCCGTCAAGATCGACGACACAGCGAACGGCCGTCCCCAGCGCGGCGTCGACCAGGCCGACATCGTCTATGTCGAACAGGCCGAAGGCGGCCTGACCCGGCTCGTCGCGGTGTTCGGGTCGCGCAAGCCGGTCGTCGAGGCAGTGCGCAGTGTGCGAACCAGCGACCCGGAACTGCTCAGCCAGTACGGCCGGATCACCCTCGTCGCGTCCGGCGGGGGCGGCGACTCGCTGCCCACCCTCGACCGGTCCGTGCTGCATTCGGTGATCA
>JBPYES010000501.1:0-4321 GCA_051984825.1 Jatrophihabitantaceae bacterium | reverse complement strand
GTCGAACCCGCTCGCGGTGGCCTCGGCGCATCCCAGCAGCACACCCGCGGTGCCGGCGTACAGATCGTCGAAGAGTTCCCCGCCCTCGAGCCACGCCAGCCCACCGTCGACCTCGACCGCGACCGACTCGACCCAGTCGAATGCGGCGCGCGCGATGCGCTCCGCCTCAGCTGCATTGACCTGCAAGTCCCCCACAGAGCTAACACTGCCCCGCACACCAGCGACGGACAACGTGGCTGCTCGGCTAGAGTCCTCGCGCATGTACGCAAGGCGTATTTTTGCCCGTCTTCTTGGCGTGTGTGCGGTCGGATGCTGCGTTGTCGCACTCGCCGCTTGCGGCAGCTCAGCATCCACGACGGGCTCGACGAGCGGCGTCAGCACACCGACGTCATCGAGCGGCGCGCCAACGTCATCGGCCTCGGCGGCACCGGCTTCGCTGTCACAGCTCAAGAAGATCGTCTTGCAGCAGGCGGATCTCCCGGCAGGGTGGAAGGGCACGCCCTATCAGTCGGATCCGCGAGATTCCGCTGACCAGACCGCCATGGTGAGATGCGTCGGAGCACGCAACACCGAAAGCGACAAGGTCGCCGAGGCGCATTCGGACGACTTTGATCTCGGCGATGCCGAGATCTCGTCATCGGCGAGCAGTTACCGGTCACAGGCCGATCTGGATACCGACATCGCGATCTTGCACAACCCGAAGTTGCCGGGCTGCTACCAGCAGTTGGTGAAGAAGGAGCTCGGGGCCTCGCTACCCGCTGGCGCCACGATCGAGTCGGAGTCGTTCACGTTCACGCCCGGGTCCGCCGGCGGCCCTGCCAACGTCGTCGCGACCGGCACCGGCACCGTCAAGGTCCGCCTGAGCGGCCAGCAGGTGCCCCTCTACCTGAACGTCGCATTCATCACCGGCCCGCTGATCCAGGCCGAAGTCGACGCGGAGAACGTCGGCACTCCCGTGCCTGCTTCCGTGGTGAACGCGCTTGTCGCCGCAGTCGCCGCTCGCGCTGCCAAGGGGTAACGGGACCACGGCTTCCGTCCATCCAGGCTGACAGAGCGGCGCCGTCCGTCCATACTCGCGTCTGGGCGGCCGCGTGCGGCTGACCGTCGGATGATCTTGCCGGTAGCCACGAGATGGCAACGAGGATCGGAGCTCGATGTCGATCGATCCGCTGCTCGAGTCGTATCAGCTCAAACACCTGCAGCTGCGGAACCGGATTGTCAGTACGAGTCATGAGCCGGCCTACGCCGAAGACGGCTTGCCGAAACTGCGGTATCAGCTCTACCACGAGGAGAAGGCCAAGGGCGGCGTCGCCCTGACGATGATCGGCGGGTCGGCGAACGTCGCGATCGACTCTCCGTCAACGTTCGGTCAGCTCTATATCGGCGACGACGCGATCGTTCCGTACCTGCGGCAGCTCGCCGACCGGGTGCACGCCCACGGCGCGGCCGTGATGAGCCAGATCACGCACATGGGCCGGCGCACCGAGTGGGACTCCGCCGACTGGCTGCCGATCGTGTCCTCGTCAGCGCAGCGCGAGCCGGCGCACCGAAGCTTCCCGAAGGCGATGGAAGACTTTGACATCCGCCGAGTGGTGCGCGCGTACGGCGAAGCTGCGCGCCGATGCCGCGACGGAGGTCTCGACGGTGTGGAAGTCAGCGCATACGCAGGGCACCTGATCGACCAGTTCCTCTCTCCGCGCATGAACCGAAGGACCGACCAGTACGGGGGCAGCCTCGACAACCGGCTCAGGTTCGCATTCGAGGTCCTCGACCAGGTCCGAACCGCGGTCGGCGACCATTTCATCGTCGGCGTCCGGCTGAGCCTCACGGAGAACGTCGAAGGCGGGCTCACCGCCGATGACGCGATCGCGGTCGGACAGGCTCTCGCGCACTCCGGGCTCATCGATTTCGTCTCCGTGGCCTTCGGCTCCACGACCACCGATGCCGAACTCGCGCAACAAATCCAGCCGCTGGGCAGCCCACTCGGCGGGTACCTGCCGCTGGTCGGGGCGTACCGGGCCAAGGTCGGGCTGCCGTTGATTCATGCGGGACGAGTTGCCGACCTCTCCACGGCACGCCATGCACTGCGTGAGGGATACGTGGATCTCGTGGGCATGGTCCGGGCCCACATCGCCGATCCGCACATCGTCCGCAAGCTTGAGGCGGGCGAGGAGGACCGTATCCGCCCGTGCGTGGGCGCGTCCTATTGCATCAACCGCATTTACGTCGGGCTCGACTCGCTGTGCCTGCACAACCCGGCGACCGGCCGCGAGGAGTTCATCCCGCACATCGCACCGCCGGCACCGGAGCCCAAGCGCGTCGTCGTCGTCGGCGCCGGACCCGCCGGCCTGGAAGCCGCGCGCGTCTGCGCCGAACGCGGTCACGCGGTCACTCTGCTCGAGGCCGCGGGCCGAATCGGCGGCCAGGTGCTGCTCGCCGCCCGGGCCACTGAACGGCACCGGGAATTGCTCGGCATCGTGAACTGGCTCGACATGGAAGCACGCCGCCTCGGCGTCGACGTGCGGCTCAACACTTTTGCCGACGCCGATGCTGTTCGGGCACTCGATCCCGACGCGGTGATCATCGCGACCGGCGGACTGCCCGCGACCCCCACGCTGTCGGCCGGGGACGACCTGACGGTGTCCACCTGGGACATCCTCGGCGGCGAGGTGTCACCGGGGCAGCGGGTGCTCGTCTTCGACGATCACGGCAGTGACCAGGCGCTGTCGACGGCCGAGCATCTCGCTGCACGCGGCTCGCATGTCGAGATCGTCACCGCCGACCGGCTCGTGGGGCACGACGTCGTCGGCACGCTGTATCCCTCCTACCTCGCCGCGTTCTACAAGGCCGGGGTGCGACTCACACCCGACCACCGGCTGCGCGAGGTTCGCCGGCACACCGACGGCCTGCTGGCCACGCTGCGGAACGAGTACACCGGTACGGCCGTGGAGCGCGTTGTCGATCAAGTGGTCGTCGAACACGGCACGATCCCCAACGACGAGGTGTACGTCGAACTCAAAGACGAGGCGATCAACTTCGGCGAGGTGGACATCACCGCGCTCGCACACGTCAAGCCGCAACAGCTGATTACGAACCCGGACGGTCGCTACCAGCTGTTCCGCATCGGCGACGCGCTCGCCAGCCGCAATATTCATTCCGCAATTTACGACGCCCGGAGAATCGCACTCACCATCTGAGCGGTGTTCGTTCCGCCTCAACCCCCATGCCTAGGCTGACTCCGTGCCGGACCGCGCTCGGATCGAGGACGTCCACGAACTCGCGACGGGAATGCCTCACGTCACGGTGATCTACGGCCGGCCCGGTAACCCGATCTACCAGGTGGGCGGCAAATCGTTCATCTTCTTCCGCAACCCGCGCCCAGACGCGGTGGACCCGCAGACCGGGGAACGCTACCCCGACGTGATCATGTTCTGGGTCGCGTCCGAGGCCGACAAGCTGGCGCTGACCCAGGACCCGGACACGCCGTTCTTCACGACCTCGCACTTCGACGGCCATCCATCGGTCCTCTTGCGGGCAGCACACGTCGGGAATCTCTCCCGGGTCGAACTGAGCGAGCTCGTCCAGGAGGCGTGGCTGGCGCGGGCGTCGGCCCGCCGGCGCTCGCAATGGCTGAGTGCTCACGGCTTGGCGTAAGCGTCCGGAGCGCTGGTCGACCGCATACGCTCCCGCCATGACGCGCGTGCTGATCACGGGAATGTCGGGCGCGGGCAAGAGCAGTCTCCTCGCGGCTGTCGCCCGCCGCGGCTTCCGAACCGTCGATACCGACTATGACGGGTGGGAGCTGTCCGAGGCGCAGTGGGACGCGTCCCGGATGGCCGCTCTGCCGGCGCAGCACTCGACCATCGCGGTGTGTGGCACTGCGGAGAATCAAGGCAGCTTTTACGACAGGTTCGAGCACGTCATCTACCTCTACGTTCCGATCGAGGTGCTTCTCGATCGGGTGCGCGCTCGATCGACCAATCCTTACGGCAAGACGGCCGAACAGCAGGCGGACATCGCCAAGTACGTGGCCGAGGTTGAGCCTCTGATCCGCAAGACTGCGACCCTCGAACTCGACGGGCTCCTACCGGTCGAGGTGCTGGCCGAACGTGTCGAGCAGTGCCTCACGTCGTCCTGACGTTCACCGCGGCGCCAAACACAGAACCTGATATATCAGGTTTATGCTGCTATATATCGGCACGCCCGACATTGCCGGATGCACCGCATTGAGAGCACAAATTCACAGCCAGCACTTCAGACAACGTTGACAGAGAATGGCGCCTCTGCTGGGATCGACAGCCAATGGTCCGGGGCCCGGCCG
>JBPYES010000500.1:0-7815 GCA_051984825.1 Jatrophihabitantaceae bacterium | reverse complement strand
TTCGATCGCCGATCATCGGTACGCTCGCGAAAGTGACGTACGCCGAGCAACTGACCATGCCGGTCACCGAACACGGCGAGTGCCCGGTCTGGTGGCCCGACGGCCACCTGCGCTGCGCGGACCTGCTCGCCGGCGATCTCGTCGACGTGCACGACGACGCAACGATCACTCGCACACACATCAGCGAAGTGGCCGCAGTCCCGCGGCCCCGGGTTGCGGGTGGCGCGGTCGTCGCCGTCGAGCGCGGGATCGTGCTGATCGACGAGGCGGGCAACGTGTCACGACAGCCCGACGTCTGGAGCGACCCCGGCGTGCGCATGAACGACGGCGGCTGCGATCCCGACGGACGCTTCTATTGCGGCTCGATGGCCTACGACGAGACACCCGGACGCGGCAACCTGTATCGCTTCGAGGAGGACGGAACAGCCACCGTCGTCGTATCCAGCGTGACGATCTCGAACGGGTTTGGTTTTGCTCCTGATGGTTCCACGGCCTACTAGGTCGACACGCCCACCCAGCGCGTCGACGCCTTCGACTACGACCACGAACGGGGACTGACGGGGCGGCGCCCGTTGATCACGATTCCTGACGAAGCCGGCTCACCCGATGGCATCACCGTCGACGGCGAAGGCGGAATCTGGGTCGCGTTCTGGGGCGGCAGCGCGGTGCGCCGGTACCACCCCGACGGCTCGCTCGACGCCGTCATCGACATTCCAGGCGTGCAGAACGTCACCGCCTGTACCCTCGGCGGGCCTCGTCTCAACCGGCTCTACATCACCACGTCACGCGTCGGACTCGACCCCGCCGAAGCCGGTGCGGCCGGCGCGATCTTCGTCGTCGACGACGTCATCTCCGGACTGCCGGTCCAGCCCGCAAACCTGTAACGAGCAGGTCGTTCACCCTGTCGCTACCACCGCGGCGTCTTGACGCAGGCTCTAGGGTCATCCAGGTGACAACGTTGCCAGATGCCTCGGGGCTCAGCCGCCGCCGATTCCTTCAGCTCGCGGGCCTCGGTGGCGCGCTCGCGGCCGTCGTCCCCTACCTCCGGTTGCCGCATGCGGCCGCCGATGCAGGCGACCTGCTTGCCGGCGACGAGGTTGCGCAGACGTATTACCGAGTGCTGCTGCGTCACACGCGCTGGGCCGAGACGCAGTGGAGCGCGAGCGCCGGGCATTACGTCGCTACCGATTTCTCGTTCGCGGTGGTGCTCGGCAACGCGCTCCTGCTCACCCGCGGGCAGTACGACGCACAGCTCGCCGGCGTCGACGCCGCCACCCTGGAGTCGCACACACTCGCGACCATCGAGCACTTCGCGGCGTCCAACCGGCTCAACGGAGGCAGCGAGTGGGGCAAGACGCTGTTCTTCGACACGACGTTCCAGCTCTACTTCCAGCTGGCCGGCCGCCTGCTATGGGACCGCTTGGACGCCGCGACGCAGGCCAACCTGGACGCGATCGCCCAGCAGCAGGCCGCGTACACGACCTCGCTCGGATCCGGCAACGACCCGGCGTCGACCGGCTGGACCCCGAACGGCTACAACGGCGGCTGGGTCGGTGACACGAAGCTCGAGGAGATGGGCGTCTACGCGCAAGCGATCGCGCCGGGGCTGGCCTGGGCCCCTCGTGCGGCCGACGCGGAGGACTGGCGGGCGGCCTTCGGCCGATGGAGCCGCAACGAAACCGGACTGCCCGCGGCCGACCACGCCAACCCGACCGTCGTCGACGGTGTCGCCGTGTCGGCGAACACTGCGCACAACCTCTACGACACGTTCATCGTCGAGAACCACGGCTCGTTCGGCCCGCACTACCAGTGCGAGCTATGGCGGACGTCGGGGCGCAACGGCATTCACTTCATTGCCGCAGGCCAGCCGCTGCCGGAGGTGCTACGCGAGCAGCCCAACAGCGACCAGTTGTGGCGCAGCATTCTGTCGGTCATGAGCGATGCGGGCGAGCCGCTCATGCCGATGGTCAATGACCGCGAACACCTGTACGGGCGCGACGTCATCCCGATCGCGTTCCTGGCGCAGGTGCTGGGCGACCGCAGCGCCGCGTGGGCCGAGGCCGCACTCGCGGCACGGCTGGAGGCGTACCAGGATTACCCGCCGCAGTACCGCATCACCAAGTTCTCCGGAGAGCCGAAGTACGAGCCGGAGGCGCGCGCGGAGGTAGCGATCAGCTACCTGCTCCACGAATGGCGGGCCGCGTCCGGGCAGCCGGTGCAACCCTTTGCGACGGATGAGGTGTTCGCCGCCGCGGCCGGGGCGCGCGACTTCGGCACCGGACCTGGTCTGGTGTCGCACCAGTCGGTCGGCGCCTGGGCCGGCACCGTCACCAAGCCGGGCTTCGTCAAGTTCGCGTGGCAGCCGCAGCACGACGACTGGCTGTTCACACTCAGCGGTTCGACACCGATGCTGCTGCCGGCCACCAATCTCGCCGTACGCCAGCGTACGGTGCACATCTACGAACAGTTGCGTGACGGCTTCGACGGCACAGCTGCCGTGCTCGGATTCGACGCCGGCCGCGCCGGCTTCGCCACCCTACCCGGGGGTACGGTCGTCTACGCGACATCGGGCCTGGCCGCCGGTGAAGGCCGCATCGGCATATACAACCTGACGATGCCGGGTGTCGCCGGGCTGGGTGGATCACGCTCTTACAGCTCAGCAGAGGGCAGCGTCACCATTGCCGCCAAGGACGCGACCACGACGCCCCCGGGCATCACTCGCGTCGACACGCTGACCTTCGACGCCGTGACGGCGCGGTGGGTGCGCCTGCTCGGCGTCACGCCTGACCCGACCTACGGCTACTCGATCTTCGAGTTCGGGATCCGATCCGGATCCGGCGCCAACCTTGCCGCACACCAACCGACGACGGCGTCCTCGGCCGATCCCGCGCATGCCGCTGTCTTGGCCACCGACGGCGATCTGACCACCCGCTGGGCCGTCTCGCGCGCCGACCGGCCGCGCACCGACAGCTGGCTGGCCGTCGACCTCGGCACGCCGACAAGCATCGACAACGTCACCGTGTACTGGGAGGCCGCTGCCGGACGGGCCTACCGCATACAGGTGTCCGACGACGGCGCCACCTGGACCGACGTCGCGCACTACCCACATCCGCAGCTGAGCACCACAGCAGGCTGGCTGGACGTTGATGGGCGCGCCGGGCTGGTCGTGCGTGGCGGCACGAACCCGATCACCGTGTCTGACGACACGATCACGCTCTCCGATGGACCGGCCGGACCGTGGCTCGCCGAGGGATACCCCGGCCTGGACGCCACTGGCACGCAGGCCGCAGCATCCCGTCCCCAGCCGACAGTCAGCGACGCGACCGTACGGGCCAGTACGGCCGAGGACCACCTCACCGTGTTCAACCTTTCCGCAGGGGTGGTCTCCACGGCGGTGTCGGTGCCGCAGTCGCAATCGGCGCTGCTGCTCTACCCGGGCGTGCAGACCGTGACGGACACGGGGACCGACGTCGAGGTCAGCCTCGGCGCGGGCGATGCCGCGGTGCTTCCCCCGCGGTTCACACTCACCGCCGTGAACGCTGCGCAGGTGCCGGCCGGCACGCGCGCCGAGGTGCTGGACGGGCAGCGCGTCCGGCTGTCCGGCCCGGTGTGCGTCCTGCGCGTCACAACTCCCGACGGCCGGCACGCGACGGCCCTCGTGGGCGCTACGCCACGCGAGGTCAGCGTGGCGCAGGCGCTCCCCTACCCGATCGCCGACCTGGCGCTCGGGCGGATCACATTCCCCACGAACCCGCTGCCTCCCGAGATGTCCGACCCGGCCGCCGCGGTCGACGGCGACAAGCACACCGCATGGACGCCGGGACCGTCCGGGCGGATGGTCGTCGACCTCGGCGCAGCACAGTCCCTAGGCGGCGCCGAGGTCGAGTGGGCCGACGGCACTCGCGCCACTGTCCAGATCGACGTCAGCGCGGACGGGTCGACATACTCGGCTGCCGGCTCCATTGCCGCGGGCCAGACGTCGACATCACTGACTGCGACCGGCCGGTACGTGGCATTCACCACCGTGGACTGGCAGCCGGGCTGGGCCACCGTGCGCCGCTTCACGCTCGTTCCAGGGTGATCAACTCACGCCCGTGCGCCTGAGTAGTCCGCGCCGTCGGGCAACTGAACCGACGCTGCGGACTGACGGTTGCTCGATGCTCCGCTAACGGCACCAACGAACAAGCGCGCCTCCAACAGGTCTGAGGCGGGCTGTCCCCGCGTCGGGTAGTCGTTCGTCGCCTAGATGTGAGTAGCAACGTGCCGACCGGCCGCCCGCTCCGGTCTCCAGTGCCCACACCGGCGCCGTGGCTTGGCTGAAAACGCCTGGCAGGCCGGCTGTAGCAACTGGCACGGTCCGTTCGGGCAACGAATCCTCTTGCGTGGAAGGAACGTGATGAGCTCAGCGGTGGAAACCCTGCGTCGGAACTTTGCTGGCGACGTCATCGAACCGGGTGGAGCCGAGTACGAGTCGGCGAGTCGCTCGGTACTGGCTTCCGGAAGTCCCGCCTATGTGCTGCGACCGGACAGCGTCGCGGACGTGCAGGCAGGTGTCAGGTTCGGTGCCAGCACAGGACTGCTGCTGTCCGTGCGAGGCGGCGGCCATGGCTTTCCAGGCTTCGGCACCAATCACGACGGCGTCGTGATCGACCTGAGCAGGCTTGCGAACGTGGAGATCATCGACAACGAACGTCACCTCGTACGGATCGGCGGTGGCGCCACCTGGGGTCAAGTCGCGGCCGCCTTGGCCCCGCACGGGCTGGCAATCTCCTCAGGCGACACGAAGAGCGTCGGTGTCGGTGGGCTGACGCTGATCGGCGGAATCGGCTGGAAGGTTCGGAAGTATGGGCTGGCCCTGGACAACGTGGTCGCAGTCGAGGTGGTCACCGCTCACGGAGACGTCGTGCACGCGACCGCGGAAGAAAACCCGGAGTTGTTCTGGGCGATACGCGGCGGCGGCGGCAACTTCGGGATCGTGACCGCCTTCGAGTTCGTGGCGCACCCGACCACGGACGTCTTCTTCGGCAAGATCGCCTTCCCGGCAGCGGAGACGGCCGCCGTGCTGCAGGGATGGGCGAACTACCTCCGCGCCGCTCCCGAAGAACTCACGTCCACCGCTGAGTTCGCCAATCCGTTCGCCGGCGGGCCCGACGCGCCGCTCGAGATTCACGTCGCCTTTGACAGCGATAACGCAGAGCTCGCCGCGAACGCGATCGATCCGATCCGCCGGCTCGGCACGGTGCTTGATGACGATGTCGTGCGGAAGCCCTATGCGGAAACGCTGGCCGATGGCGCGACCCTGCCACCCGGCATCCAGATCGTCACCCGAAACGCGTTTGTCGAGACCGAATCCGTTTCCGACGTGCTTCAGATCCTTGCTGAGGTGGGCGCATCCGGGCGGTCGCCGTTCATCGCCATTCGCAGCGTCGGCGGTGCAGTAGCGCGAGTCCCCGACGACGCCACCGCGTACGCGCATCGCCGAGCGGAGTTGATGTTTGTGACGACCATCGCCGGACCGACCCCGGTTATCGAGGCGGCTCGTCCAGGTCTGGACGCGGTATGGCAAAGACTCGCACCGCACGTCAACGGGGCCTACGCAAACTTCCTCGCTTCTGCCACTGAAGGAGACGTTGCCGCGATCTATCCGACGCGGACCTATCAGCGACTCGCCGCAGTCAAGCGTCAGTACGACCCCGGCAATCTGTTCGCCCACAATCACAACGTTCGGCCGCAAGCGGCTTAGCCGGACCGGCACGCCGGGCCGCTTATTGGGAGACTGGACGAAGTGTTCGTCGCAGAACATCTCACTGAATGAGGCGGCCCGGTGTCAGTAACACGACTACGGCACATCCCGGGGATCGGTGTCGACCGTGCCGGTGACAAGGCCGACGCGGCGCGCGATCCGTCGATCCTGCGCCTAGAGAACCTCGACACCGATATCCGGCCGCCGGCCGTCGCTCTCGAGGCGACGCGGCGGGCGATCGATGACGACGACGCCAATTCGTACCTGCCGTTTCAGGGCCATTGGCCGCTACGGGAGGCCGTCGCGGCGCACGTCGGCCGGATCAGCGGAGTCGGGTATCACCCGGGCACCCAGTGCCTGAGCGTTGCCGGCGGCCTCAACGGCATCACCAACACGTTGCTCGCCACCGTCGAACCCGGCCAGGAGGTCGTGCTGTTCGACCCGATCTACGCGGGCCTCGTGAATCGTGTTCGGCTGGCCGGCGGCATCCCGCGCCACGTCACGTCTCGCCCGACCACGCACGGCTGGCGAACCGATCCGGAGGAGCTGGCCGCCGCAATCGGAGCAAACACTGCTGCCGTGTTGCTGATGGGACCGGCCATGCCCACCGGCGCGCTGGTGACCCGGGACCACCTCGATGCGATCGCCGACCGGCTTCGCCGTGCCGACGCCTGGCTGATCTACGACGCGGCGATGGAGCGGCTCCGATTCGACGGCCAACCGCCACTGCACCCGGCCAGCCACCCTGACGTCACCGAGCGGGTCATTACCGTCGGCTCAGCGTCCAAGGAGCTGCGCATGATCGGCTGGCGCGTCGGGTGGGTCGTCGGCCCGGCCTCGATCATCGCCGACATCGGGCTGGTCGGCCTGACCAACGTCGTGTGCCAGGTGGGTATCGCCCAGCAAGCCGTCGCCGACGCGTTGCGCGCACCCGATGCCGACGCCGATGTCGCCGCAGCGACCGCCACGTGGCAGCAGCGCGCCAACTTCGTGCTCGACCAGCTCGCCGGCCTGCCCTGCGTCCGCCCCGACGGCGGCTGGTCGCTGCTCATTAACGCCACGCAGCTGAACATGACTCCCGCCGACCTCGCGCAGCGCCTCTTCGACCGCGGCCGCATCGCCGCAACGCCCATGAACGGATGGGGACCGTCGGGAGACCACTACCTGCGCCTCGTCTACGCCAACGAATCCCTCGAACGTCTCCACGACATCCGTGCCAGGTTTGACGCCGCTCTCAACTGAGCCAGCAGGTCACCCCACACGCAAGACATGGATCGTCCACGAAGGTCCGGTGGGAGCGGTGAACGTCAGCGTGCCGGCGGCGTCAGTGGTTCGGGTCTGCTGCTGGGCAGCCTGATCGTCCGTGGCGAAGACTCGGCCTGGGTGGCGTTGCAGCGGCAGGCGCTGCCGTCAGGATCGTGGTAGCGCCGACGCCGACGAGGCTGAATGCTGCCAGCGCACAGGCGGTAACCAATGTCCCGCCCGCCCGAAGTCGACCGTTCGCACCCGGTGTCTGCCGCATCGTTGCACTCTCGCCTTCGATCGGTCGAAACGTGCCCCCTGACAACCTTGTCAGGAACAGTGCGTTATGCGACGACTGCTGTCAAGGGACCGCCACGGTTCGTCCGATTGCTGCAACCGATCAGGACGACCCGGGAAGCTGGAGGATCACGAAGGCTGCGCGGGCGCGGGCACGACCTCGGCGTGGCCCGTAACGATGGTGCCGGACCGGCGGGCGAGTGCTTCCTCGATCTGCTCGAGCGAGGTGATGACCGCGAACCCCTGCCCCGACGAGGCGAAGCGGCACGCTGCCTCGACCTTGGGCAGCATGCTGCCGCTGCCGAACGCACCGGCGGTGGCGTGCGCACGCAACTCGGTCACGTCGACCTCGCCCAGCGCGCGCTCCTGTGGTGTGCCCCAGCCGACCCGCGCCGCGTCGACGTCCGTGGCGATGATCAGCGCGTCGGCATCGAGGGCACGAGCGAGCAGCGCCGCGGTCAGGTCCTTGTCGATGACGGCCTCCACGCCGCGGTACCCGCGAAGGCCGTCGGCCACCACTGGAATGCCACCGC
>JBPYES010000499.1:0-16004 GCA_051984825.1 Jatrophihabitantaceae bacterium | reverse complement strand
AGGCCAGCGACGAGGGGCGCCACCTCGCCGCCATCCTCGACGGGCTCCTCCGGCTCGCCGACGCGGAACGCCCCGGCGCCGGGCCGGAGCGGGTGGACGTGACGGCCGCAGTCACGGAGCGGGTCGGCGCGTGGCAGGCCGTGGCCCGGGTGCGCGGCATGACGCTGCGACTGCTCGGCGACGGGCCGTGCGATGCCTGGGTGGAGCCGCTTGCGCTGTCCACGGCGATCGACACCGTGCTGGACAACGCGTTGAAGTTCGGGCCACCCGGCTCGACCGTGACGGTCGACGTCAGCAGCGACGGTGGGTGGACGTCCGTCGCCGTGACGGACGAGGGCGACGGCCTGCCGGCGGACGAGATCAGCCGCGCGGGCGACCGGTTCTGGCGCAGTCGCCGGCATCAGAACGTTGCGGGCTCCGGGCTCGGCCTGGCCGTGGCACGCACTCTGCTGGCGCCCAGCGGCGGGCGGCTGGACGTGGCAGCTGGCCCGGCGCGCGGCCTGCGGGTGACGATCGGCTGCCCAGCCGCGCGCCCATGAACCGCGCTGCGACCTAGGCCTGGATCAGATCTTCGTCTCGCGGAACCACTGGCGCGCCGCCGGGTCCAGAGGCAGCGGGGCGGTCTCGATTGCGGCTCGACGGTCCAGCGCAGCGGCGGCCGGCACCTGCGCGTCGATGACGCCGCGAGCTTGGAAGATCGTCGATACGAGCAAGCGCACGAGCGCGGAGCGGGTGCCGTCCCGGCAGACGATGAAGTTGGGCACGGCGAACGTCGCCACCTGGTGGACAAGTCCGTAGGGTCCGGCCGGGATAGCGGCCGCGTGATACACCGGCCCGTAGTCGTCGCGCAGCGCCTGCGCGCTGTCCGCGAGCGGAACGATGCGCAACGGCAGTTGCCGGGCCAGTTGCTCGATGCCGGCTGTGGGTACCCCGCCGGACCAGAAGAATGCGTCGAGCCGGCCGCGCTTCAGGGCGGCGATCGACTCGTCGATGCCGAGGGCCTCCGCGTGCACGCTGTTCCGGGACATGCCGGCGGCGCCGAGCACCCGGTCGGTGATGAGTGCTGTGCCTGACCCGGGTGGGCCGACCGAGACGCTGCGTCCGCGCAGATCGGCCAGCCCGTACACGGGACTGGCGCCGCGCGCGACGAGGTGGATGTAGTCGTCGTAGACCCGGGCGATCGCCGTGATGGGCAACCGGCTGTCGAACGGTGCGGTGCCGGTGTACGCGGCGGCGGCCGCGTCGGCTGCGGTGAACGCGCAGGTCGCCCGGCCGTCCGCGACCATCCGCAGGTTGTCCACCGAGCCCGATGTGGGTACGACGCGGACCTTGAGCTGCGAGGCGCGCCCGGTCAACTCCCGCGACAGCGCCTCGGCGTAGGCGTAGTACACGCCCCGGGTGCCGCCGGAGGCGATGACCATCGTGCCGGCCGCCGGGCGCTGGTCGCTCATCAGCGAGCAGCCCACGAGGAGTGCGCTGACAAAGATCGGCACCAAGAGGTACCGGCGAAGGTGGTATCGGATCACGCGCCTCGTACTTTCGCATCAGCCGCCACTACACGGACACAACTCAAATCTGTCTCAAATCTTGGCACGTTTCACGAATTAGGCAATCTCCGCTGCTTGACTGCCTGCGTTCATCCAGGCGGCTCGTTGCCCCTCGGACCGTGGAGGTTCGCCGATGAGGTTGATCATCAAGCACAAAACGGCACTGGCTATGTCGGGACTCGCCGTCCTAGCGGCAGTGGCAGTGCCGACTCTCAATGGATCGGCGGCGTCGACGAAGGCGGTTCCGACGCCCCAGTCGGTCTTCGGCTTTACGCCGTGCGCCGACTACAAGTTGTCGAACTACGACCAGATCGCCGACTACTTCCGGGACGTGGCCGCGACCACCAACCGAATGAAGATCGTTGACCTTGGCAAGTCGTCCGAGGGCGTCGACCAGATCATGGCGATCATCTCGTCGCCCCAGAACCTCACCAAGGAGAGCCTCGACAAGTACTCGAAGATCTCGCGCGACCTGTCGAACGTCAACGTCACGGACAGCGTCGCCCGCGATCTCGCCAGCCAGGGCAAGACGATCGCGTGGATGGACTACGGCATCCACTCGACCGAGGTGGCGCCGACGCAAGAGGCGCCGCAGTTCGCCTACGACCTCGTGACGAGTGACTCGGCCGAAGCGCAGTCCATCCGGGACAACGTCATCACGCTGATGGTGCCGAACGTCAACCCGGACGGCACGAACGACGTCTCCAACTGGTACATGGACCACGTGGGCGGGCCGTACCAGGACTCCACCTACCCGCAGCTGTACCAGAAGTACGCCGGCCACGACGACAACCGCGACTGGTTCATGTTCAACCTGAATGAGACCCGCAACCAGGCCAAGCCGCTGTTCCACGACTGGCTGCCGCAGCTGGTTTACGACCACCACCAGACGGCGGAGTACCCGGCGCGGATCTTCGTTCCGCCGTTCAAGGACCCGGCCAACCCGAGCATCCAGCCGGAGATCATCCGCGACATCAACCTGGTCGGCGATAACCTCACGCAGCGCCTTGACCGCGAGGGCAAGGTCGGCGCGGTGTCCCGCCAGCAGTACGACCAGTGGTGGAACGGCGGGATGCGTTCGGCGCCGGCGTTCCACAACCAGACCGGCATCCTGACCGAGACGGCCCACGCGTCGGCCACCCCGAGCTACGACGACCCGACGAAGTTCCCGAAGACGTTCTCGTACCAGGGCGTGTCCACCTCAGACCCGTCGGCGTTCTACCCGAGCCCGTACAAGGGCGGGGAGTGGCACATCTCGCAGAGCTGCGCCTACATCGAGACGACGGACTGGGCCTACCTGCACACCGCCGACACGGACCGTGTCAACTGGCTGCTCGGCACGTACCGGATGGGCCAGGAGGCGATCGCCGCGGGCGGCAACACCGCCTACATCATTCCGGCCAACCAGCCGGACTTCCCGACCGCGACGAAGATGGTGAACATCCTGCGCGAGGGCAACGTCCGCGTGCAGCAGGCGAAGTCACAGTTCAACGTGAACGGCAAGAACTACCCCGCGGGCAGCTTCATCGTCCGCGAGGCGCAGCCGTACCGGCCGGACGTCGTCGACCTGCTCAACCCGCAGGTCTACCCGGACCGCCGCAACCCGGACGGCACGCCGGAGAGGCCGTACGACATGGCCGGCTGGACGCTGCAGTACCAGATGGGCGTCACGGTCGACAAGGTCAGCGCCGACTTCGCGGTGGACACTGCAGCGGTCGACACGGCCCCGGTTCCCCCGTCCGCGTTCCCGGCCACGGCACCCGGCTACGCCTACGCACTCGACTCACGGCAGAACGGCGCTTTCACCGCGGTGAACAAGCTGCTGCCGCAGGGTGAAACGATCACCCGCGCCACGGCGCCGGTGCAGACCAGCCTGGGACAGTGGCCGTCCGGCACGTTCCTGGTGCGCGTACGCCCCGGTACGGACGCCCACGTCAAGGCTCAGGCCGACGCCCTCGGCCTCAACGTTGCCGCGGTCGACACCGCGCCGGCGGCGGCATTGGCGGTGAGCCTGCCACGTATCGGGCTCTATCACGCGTGGGGCAGCAACAGCGACGAAGGCTGGACCCGCTACATGCTCGAGGACTCTCAGTTCCCGTACCAGCAGGTGCATGACGCCGACGTGCGCGCCGGCAACCTGCACGACAAGTACGACGTGATCGTGCTGCCGGACGCGTCCTACAACTCGATGCTGAACGGGTTGCGGGCCGGATCCGAACCCCCCGAGTACACCGGCGGCATGACCCAGGCCGGTGTCGACAACCTGGTGAAGTTCGTCCAGGCCGGTGGCACGCTCGTGACCGTCAACGACGCGACGCAGCTGGGCATCCGCGCCTTCAACCTGCCGGTGACCGACGTGACTGCGGGCGTGCCGACCACCGGCTACTACTCGCCCGGCTCGATCGTGGACAACGTCGTCGACCCGAACACGCCGCTCACCTATGGGTTGCCCTCGGACCTCAACGTCTACTCCGACGGCAGCCCGGCGTTCGCGGTGCAGGACGGCGCGCAAGGCATCACCACCGCGGCGCACTACCCGGCGAGCAACCTGCTGCGCAGTGGCTGGTTGCTCGGCGAGAGCCTGATCGCCAACCGCAGCACGGTCGTGGACGCCAAGGTCGGCACCGGGAACGTGGTGCTGCTCGGCATGAGCGTCCAGCACCGCGCCGAGGCGCACGGCACGTACAAGCTGTTGTTCAACTCGATGTATCTCGCCGGCGAGAAATAAACCGTCCGACGCCGGCCTCGACACGCGATCTGGATCGGGTGTCGAGGCCGGCACTTGGAGGAGCCTCATGCGAGCACGATCGTTTACCCCGAAGACGTGGGTAATTGCCGTAGCCGCCGCCGTCGGCGGGCTGGTGGGCGGCATGGCAGTCGCCGGCTTCGCGGCCGGTGGAGCACCGCCGGGCCAGGCAGCGGCGAACGCCGATTCGGCACGCCCACCAGCGACCTGCGTGAACGGCACATCCGACCTCGGGGACACGTACTACCCAGGAATCGGCAACGGCGGCTACGACGTCGCCCACTACGACCTCAATCTCGCCTACAGCCCGGCGACCCAGATCCTCGACGGCAAGGCCACCATCACCGCCGCCGCGACCCAGAACCTGTGTCGCTTCGACCTCGACCTGCGCGGGCTGACCGTGTCCTCGGTGACCGTCGATCACCAGAAGGCCGACTTCACCCGCGACGGTCGCGAACTCGTCATCACACCCAACCAACCGCTGCGTGCCGGTGCCAGCTTCATCGCCGAGGTCGCGTACTCCGGCAAGCCCGGCCCGGCACCCGTGGATTCCGACGGCTTCATCGACGGCTGGAACGCCACCGAGAACGGCTCCTACACGGCCAATCCACCGCAGGGCGCCGATACCTGGTTCCCGTGCAACAACACCACCAATGACAAAGCGACGTTCACGATCAGCACGACCGTTCCGGCCGACCTGCAGGTCATGGGCAACGGTCAGCTCGTCGACCAGCGCGTCAACTCCGGCCAGGGAACGTCGACGTGGGTGTGGGACGAGACCGAGCAGATGGCGACGTACCTCGCCACTGTGAACATCGGCAAATTCACCATCCTGCGCAGCACGACACAGTCGGGAATTCCGATCATCGACGGCGTCCGGCCCGACCAGCTCAACGACACGTCCCGCCAGCGGCTCGACACCATCGGCCCGATCATCGATTACTACAGCACGCTGTTCGGCCCCTACCCGTTCTCGTCAGTCGGCGCGATCGTCGACGTGACCAACGCCGGGTACGAGATGGAGACGCAGACCCGGCCGGAGTTCGTGAGCGCGAACGGGCTGAGCGCGCTGGCGCACGAGCTCGCACACCAGTGGTTCGGCGACAACGTCAACGTGCGCAGGATGCGCGACGTCTGGCTCAGCGAGGGCTTTGCCACGTTCGCCAACTGGCTGTGGGTCGAACACAACGGCGGCACCACCGCCCAGCAGCAGTTCAACAACAACTATGCGCGCGACGCCGCCAGCTCGTTCTGGACGAACACCATCATGGACCCCGGCGTCACGCACCAGTACCAGAATGCGACCGTCTACACCCGCGGCGCGATGACCCTGCAGGCGCTGCGCACGAAGATCGGCGACGACGCGTTCTTCCGGACGCTCAAGGACTACCAGGCGACGTTCGGCGGCTCCGCGGCGTCGACCCAGGACTTCGTGGCGCTCGCGCAACGTGATTCAGGCCAGGACCTGCGCGACTTCTTCAAGGTCTGGCTCTACCAGCCCGGCAAGCCGGCCAGCTGGTAACGGCGGGTCACGCCCAGTCAGCGATCATCTGGCGCTCGTTCGCGTGCGCCAGATGATCGCGTCCGATCGGTTGATCGCCGCGGCGGCCCGATCACGATTGCCGCGGCCAGCATCTGTCGGATCATCAGTCACCGTCACTCCTTCGGCAGGGCAGATGCGGCCGGGAACCACGTCGCCGGGTCGGTCACGTCCGGAGCGAAGCTCAGCCCGGCCACGATGCGGACGAGTTCGGCGTCGGAGTACTTGCCGTAGTGCGCCGCGTCGACGCGGATGCGCACGGTGTGGCCGGCCACGTCGACGATCAGCCCGCTGGTGGCGGCGTGGTCGCTCAGGTAGCAGCCCTTGTTGCCGTCCACCGTGAACGTGCGTGCGTTCGCAGCGCAGCCGAACGGCGGGCCCTCGAGCGGGGTGTGCTCGACCCAGGCGACGATGTCCATCGCCGAGCCCCACGGCGCCGTGTCGAGCGGCGAGCCGGCCGGGGTCAGGTCCTTGAGACTCAGCGCGCCGTACTGGCCCTGCACGGCAGGCATGTTCCGTGGCACCGTGCTGGCGCTCTCCAGGGTCAGCGGGCCGGGCAGGTAGCCCAGCTTCATGGGTACGCGCACCGGAGTGGTGCCCGGCCGTACCGCCGCTGCCAGGCTGATGTTGGCCTGGTCGACCGCGGCTGGGGTGAGACCGCGGGCGCCGGTGGCCATCGCCCAGGCGCCGGGGGCGTACTGCCACACGACGGCGCGCTCGCGGACGGTGGGGTCGGTGTCGCGGTAGGCGACCGCCGTCGGGTGGGCGTCGGCCACGACGAAGCCGCGCTGCCCGTTGACGCGTACAGCTCTGCCCGTGGTCGTGCCGTGGTACCCGCCCGGGCGGTACAACGTGATCGTGGCCCAGCCGTTGTCGTATTGCGGCACGACCCGGATCAGGCTGGCCCGCTGGAACAGCGCGCCGGACGAGTACTCGACCGTCTCGTAGCCGTGCGGAGGGACCACGGTGAAGTCGATCCGGGACAGGGCCGGATCCGCCGGTTGCCGGGTGGCGGGCGGAGGCGCCGCGCGGTGGTGCGTCGGCCACGCCAACGCGACGATCGCGATGGCGGCCACGGCGATCACTGTGGCCGCCACCGCGAGGTAGCCCCGCAGCTCCCTCCGCCGGCGGGGACGATGGCGCGACGGCCCGATCACCGCGGCCAGTACGTCGTCGACGCTCGGCGCGTCGGCCTCCAACGCCACGCAGGCCATGCGGACGTCGTCCTCTGTCCGGGTCATGACGTTCTCCCCAACGTGGACTGGGAGCCGGCCTGCACGCGTAACGCGGCCAGCGCCCTGGTGGCGTAGGCGCGCACGGTGCTCTGCGCGCACTCGAGGGTCTCGGCGATCTCGGCATCCGTCAGCCCGCCGTAGTAGCGCAGCACGATCACCGCGCGCTGCTTCGGTGGCAAGCTGGCCATGTCGGCAATCAGGGCGTCGCGGTCGGCGTGCGCATCGGCAGGATCAGGCGTCACGCTTGTCGGCCACACGTTTGGCAACGACACGACGCGCGCCCACTTGCGCCGCCACGACACGTACTCGTTCACGATCATCTTGCGGACGTACGCGTCCACCCGTGTTACCTCGGCCAGTTCCGGCCACCGCGCGTGCAGCCGGATCAGCACCTCCTGCACGACGTCTTCCGCCAGGGCCCGGTCGCCGCACAGCACCTTGGCGAATCGGAGCAACGGCGGCAATTGCTGCCGGACGAACGTCTCGAACGTCATCGCGCCTCCCGACGTGTTCCGCCCTACAAGACGCGATCCGGCCGCGATCTGCTGTGCTCAGCATCTCGCGGCGTCGGCGACCATCGTTCGGATTTCAGCGAAGTACCCGCTCGGGGTGGGCTCGCGCATACGCCACCGCCGACGTGCGGTGGTTCTCGCTGAAGCCCTCCGGCAGGAGCAGCAGGCCGGACGAGGTCGGGTAATACACGTCCCAGCGGTAGTAGCCGGCGAACGAGCGCGGGTCGGCGACCAGCACCGACACGAGTGCCTTCACCGCGTTCGCGTAGTGCACGGTCGGGTTGTACGCGTACAACGCGCCGTCCACCTCGCCGCGCGCGAAGCCGTGGTCCGCGAGGTACCGGGCGGCGCCGAAGATCGCGTCGTGCGGGTCGGTGACGTCACCGCCGGCGCCGTACAGCGCCCACGTCGCGGGCAGGAACTGCATAGGGCCCTGCGCTGCCGAGGGACTCAATCCGTGGATTTTGCCGAACGTCGTTTCGATCAGGTTGATGGCGGCGAGGTACTGCCATTCGACGCCGAACCGCGCGCCGGCCGCGTGGTACCAGGCGAGCAGGCTGGCAGCCGGGGCGGGCGCCTCGATGCGCCACGCAAGCAGCACGTCCTTCGGCACTGGGATCTTGATGGCCTGCAACTCCCGCTGTGCCCGTACATTGGCGACCACCGTTGCCCGCAGCGACACCGGCACCGAGGCGAGCACGGCGTGATCCCAGTCGGGGTGCAGCGCGAGCCGACGGTATGCCGCCTGGGCAGTTCGGGCCGCGGCGACCAACCGGGCCTGGCTCGTCCCCGTCGCCCGGACGGCTTGCTCAGCGACGGCCAGCTGCCGGCCGAGCATCGACGGCTCGTCGGCGACTGCCGGAACCACAGCGGGATCGCTGGCGACTGCCGGTTTGGGTGCGGTCGTCTGGTGCGTCGCTTGGTGCGTCGTCGGCCGCGACGACGCCGGCGTGGGCCCCGGGCCGCGGTGCGAGGTGCAGGCGGCGCACACCACCGCGACACAGAGGATCGCAGCGGCCCAACGCATCCCCCGAGGGTAGATAACGGGCAATTGCCGGCCAGGAGCTGCCCGCCTGGCCGGCCGGCCCGTGCGTGACGGTTCGGGCATCTGGGTAAGACGCAAACATCGGCTAGACCAGTGCTGGCCCAGGAAAGGTAGGTGTGGTTCATGTCGCCTCGTGCGAGCGGCAACCGATCAGATCTCTCCGCGGCTACGAACGATGCGGTGGCGGAGCATCTCCTCCAGTCGATCCGGCAGGAGCTCAAGAAGGAGTTCATGAAGCCCGGCAAGAGGCCCGCCATGTTGGCAGGCTCCGGGTTCGCTGCATACATGACGCTGCTGTTTGCCTCGATCGCGGTGTGGTGGGGTCTTTCCAACGTGATGGATCAAGGCTGGGCCGCATTGATCGTGTCAGTCGTGTGGGCCGCGGTGTGCGCCTTCTTGTACGTCGCAGCCAAAGGTCGACCGCGAGCGGGGTCTGCGGCGCCTGCGTCGGGCGAGCGCACTGCCCGGCACCAGGCTGACGATGACGGGACCGTAGACACCGCCTGGGGACGCGCTCCGGTGTCGTGATCGCGGCACTCACGATGTTGCCCGAAAGGGCATCGTGCTGACCCTGATTTGCGCCACCAACGAAATGCGGAAAATGACGGGGTTCAACACGGAAATATTACTCATGAAGGCAGCTCGGAATGGGTAACTCGTTGCGAAAGTCCATTGTCAAGTACTGACAAGCTGCTGCTCTGCAAATCTACGATGGCGCTGAACCGCACTGTCCCGGGCTCTCTTTGGCATTATTGACGCCATAGGGTGATGCCAGGCGCGGCACCGTTCACGACAAAGGCCCGCAAACTTCGACAGGCGCATCCGGACCGAAATCAAGCGTCATCGGAGGCGGGCAGTGATCAGGCAAGAATGCGATCAGTGCGGCGAGCCCAATCGTGCCGGTGCGCTGTTCTGTGCTTCGTGTAATGCGTACATTGCTTGGGATCAGACAAGTACGAACATTGCAGTAGTAGACGCTTCCGCGGCCATGCCGTCGCCGGGCCCCGTCGAGCAGACGCCGACGCCTACGGCGACCGCAACGTCCGATCGCTTCGAGCAGGTCCGAGGCGCCGAGCAACTGCGCGCGGTAGCCAGCGCGACCGAGGTTGTGCTCGCGCCGGATGGCGGCTCGGCCGGCGTCGATTTCGAGGTTTACAATCTCTCGGACATCGTCGACGCTTATGTCGTCGATATCCCCGATGCGCCCGCGTGGCTCGAACTCGACAGCAGCAGCGTCCGATTGATGCCGAACACCAACGGCATCCTCCGCTTGTCCATGCGGATCCGCGCGGGCGTTATGCCCGCGGCACAGACGATCTGGTTGTCGGCGCAGGTTCGGTCGCATGCCACGCCGGGTCTGCTGGTGGCGCAGCCGCTGACGGTGTCGGTTTCCGAGGTCGACCGGCCGGTGGTGCTACGCGTCGAACCGAGCATTATTCGGGTGAAGGACCAACCGGGCGCCGAGTTCGTCGTAGTAGCCGACAACAGCGCCAACAACCACCCGGTTCGCCTCGAGCTGCGCAGCCACGATGCTGAAGAGGTGATGGCGGTTGCCTTCCGCTCGGCCATTCTCGACGTGCCGGCGGGGCGCACCGCGTCGGTCCAGGCACGCGTCGAGGCGCCACAGCCGGAACCGGGTGAGGAGACCAGCCGTCAACTGACGGTCGCGGCGTTCGACGGCAAACGCATAACGCAGGCTGTCGTCACATTTGCGCAGCGAACCTCGATCCCACTCGAGGAACCGCCCATCGCGGTGCGCCTGAATCCGAGCGTGATCCAGGCGACCGACAGCCGAGTCGGACAACTGCGACTCGAGATCGACAACGTCTTCGGCACTCAAGCCGTCCATGTCACCCTCAGCGCTTACGACGCCGAAGGCGCCGTCCACTTCAGCTTCACCCCGCCGGTCGCCGACGTCCCCGCGGGGATGACGGCATCGGTTCTCATCGGCCTTGATGCACCGCTTCCGGAACCCGGCGGGGAGGCAGTTCGCCAGTTCACCCTGGTGGCCCGCTACGGCACGCGTACCGCCGAGGCGGGGGGGACATTCCGGCAACGGACCTCGCCGCCAGCACTCAACGCCGTCAAGCTTCGCGTCGAACCGCCCATCGTTCGCGTCCACGACAGTGCCCAGGGACGAACGCGCGTCGTCGCCGACAACCGACTCGGCACCAGCCCCGCCCGTATGTGGTTGGCCGGACGCGATCATGAGGGCACTGCCAGAATCACCTTCTCCACTCCATACCTCGACGTATATCCGGGCCAGCAGGCAAGCGCCGATGTCGTTATCGCGTCGCGCCGTCCGCCCGGCGGCACGGAGAGGGCGCGCGGCTTTACGATCAGCGCATCGGACGGCCAGCACGAAGTCTCGGCCGAAGGCACGTTCGCGCAGACGTCCTCGGACCGCAGGCCGCTCTGGCGCACGCTGTTCACCCTGATCGGCGCCCTGCTCATGACCATCGGCGCACTTCTGCCGTGGACAGGAAACCCCACGCGCTCAGGCATCGACTGGAGTGCCGGGCCGATTGCCGATCTGTTCCGCGGAAGGGAACCGACACTCGATCACCGGGTTGCCAGGCTCGCCTGCGCCGGGGCGGTCATCGTCCTTCTTGCAGTGCTCGCGGCATGGGGCCGACTCGGACCCAAGGGACGCCTGACCCGGCTGTCCGCGCTGATCGGCTTGCTGCTGATCGTGGGTTTCCTGATCCTCGTCGCCGTCAAGACCAGCAGCCATGGACCTGCCGTCGGCGCGGTCCTGATCATCGCCGGCTGTGTCAGCGCCTACGTCGGCGGTCAACTGGCCAAGCGCTGATCGCCTGCCCGCTGCGCGTCAGCGCCCCGTCATCGCAGGCCGCGGTCGACGTTCGCCAGGACGGTGGTAATCGCGAACTCGGCCTGGGGCTCGGGCAGGTCACGTAACGGCCCGTCGAGCAGCAGGCTGGCCATGCCGTGGACGGAGGACCACGCCGCGAATTCCGCCCCGCGGCGCCGTTCTGGTGTGAGCGCACCGACGTCGACGAGCTCGTCGAGTCGGGCGCCGAGCAAGAGGTAAGGGTTGGGGGTCTGTTCGGAGTCGGCGCCGTCCGCACGAGACGGTTGGCCGGCAGGTGCCTCGGCGGGATGTGCCCGCGCGGAGCTGAACGCGGTCCGGAACCAGCCCGGTTCGGTGCGGGCGAAGTCGATGTAGGCGCGTCCGATCGCTTCGAGTCGCGCCCGGGCCCGGCGGACGGGACCTCGCGCGGTGACGAGGTTCGTGCGCTCGATCATCAACAGGCCGAGCTGCATCATGCACCGTTCGGCGACGGCCGCGAGCAGGTCCTCCTGGTTGGCGAAGTGGCGGTACGCGGCGTTGTGCGACACGCCGGCCTGGCGTGAGGCCGCGCGGAGCAGCACCGCACTCGGGCCGCCGGTGCGCGCCAACTCGACGCCGGCCTCGACGAGCGCCTCACGCAGGTTGCCGTGGTGGTAGCTGCGCGCCTCGCCGTTGTGATCGGGGCGATCGGGGCGACTAACCATGTTGACAGTGTCCACAGGGTGTGGCAGTCTCGTCAACAGGCCGGAAATGTTGACATCGTCAACATTGACCTTCTGCTGCTGGAGCGCTTCGTGAGTGACGTTACCTTGCTGCCCCGCCAAGGGGAAACGGAATGATGGAGTCGATCGGACGTTTCGTGGTCCGCCGCGCCCGGCTCGTGCTCATCGCGGCAATGCTGGCCGTCGTCGGGTTCGGCGTGCTCGGGATCGGCGCGTTCGGCAAGCTGAAGACCGGCGGCTTCCAGGACCCGCGCGCCGAGTCGACTACCGCCCAGACGCTGACCGACCAGCGCTTCGGTGGCGCCGCCGGTGTCGTGCTGCTCGTCCACGCCAAGACCGGGACCGTCGACGACGCCCCCGCGCAAACGGCCGGCGCCGAGGCAGCGCGCCGTCTTGCCGCGGTGCCGGGCGTGTCGAACGTGGTGTCGTACTGGCAGACGCGAAACCCCGGCCTGCGGTCGAAGGACGACACATACGCGCTCGTGCTGGGCAGCACCAGAAGCGACCGCGATCTCAGCGCCTCGGAGTTGGCGGGTCTGCGATCGCACAACACGCAGGTCGACGTCACCGTCGGGGGCGATGCTGCCGTCGGCAATGACATCACTGCTCAGGTCGGCAAGAGCCTGCGCAATGCCGAGGGGATTGCGGTGCCGATCATCCTGGCGCTGCTGGTATTCGCCTTCGGCAGTGTCGTGGCCGCGCTGCTGCCGCTGGCGATCGGGATGGTCGCGATCCTCGGCACATTCGCCGGGCTGTTCGTGCTCGGGTCGGTGACCAATGTGGCGATCTACTCGATCAACCTGACCACCGCACTCGGCCTGGCCCTTGCCATCGACTACGCCCTGCTGATGGTCAGCCGTTACCGCGAGGAGCTCGCGGCAGGTCGCGAGCCCGCGCAAGCGGTCGTGCGCAGCGTCCAGACGGCCGGGCGCACAATCGTGTTCAGCGGCGCGACAGTAATGGCTGCGCTCGCCGTGTTGCTGATCTTCCCCCTGTACTTCCTGCGCTCGTTCGCCTATGCGGGCATCGGCGTGGTGTTCATCTCCATGGCCGCGGCGGTCGTCGTGCTCCCAGCCCTGCTCGCCGTGCTGGGCCGGCGCGTGAACGCCGCTCGGCTGCCGTGGGCGCGCAACCGCGAGCCGTCGACTGCTGCGCCGTTCTGGGGACGGCTCGCCGGTCAGGTCATGCGCCGTCCCGCGTTCATCGCTGTGCCGGTCGTCGCGGTACTGCTGCTGCTCGCGTTGCCGCTGCGGCACGTCCAGTTCGGCACACTGGACGATCGCGTGTTGCAGACGAGCACGCAGAGCCGCGCGGTGGGCGACGTGCTGCGCGACGACTTCACCGGCAATAGCGCCACCGCGCTGAACGTCGTCACTGATCACTCACTCGGCCGCTCCACGTTGACTGCCTATGCGACGCGCCTTTCCGACCTGGACGGGGTCGCACGCGTCGAGACGAGCGTCGCCACGTTCGTCCACGGGACAGCTGTGCCGAACTCGGCTGACCCCACCCTCGCGCGTCCCACCGCGCAGCGGCTCTCCGTTGTCAGCACAGCCGACCCCCGCTCGGACTCCGCGAAGCAGCTGGTGCGAGCCGTGCGCGGGCTCCCGGGCCCGGACAACGGCGTGCGCGTCTACGTGGGCGGCCAAACCGCCGAGCTGCTCGACAGCACGCACGCGATCGGCAGCCGATTGCCCCTGGCCGGCCTGCTTATCCTCGGCACCACCTTCATCGTGCTGTTCCTGTTCACCGGGTCGGTACTGCAGCCGATTCGCTCGCTGGTGCTCAACGCGCTCACGCTCGCCGCGACGGCCGGGCTGATGGTGTGGATCTTCCAGGAGGGGCACCTGTCCGGGGCACTGCACTTCACCGCGCTGCCGCTGGACACCAGCATGCTCGTGCTGCTGTTCTGCATCGCCTTCGGCCTGTCGATGGACTACGAGGTCATCGTGCTCAGCCGGATCAAGGAACTGCACGACCAGGGCCACGACAACCGCACCGCGGTCACGGAGGGGCTGACACGTAGCGGGCGCATCGTCACCACCGCCGCGGCGCTCATCGCGGTGAGCTTCTTCGCCTTCGGCACCGCGACGGTCAGCTTCTTGCAGCTGTTCGGCCTCGGCGCGGGGTTCGCCGTCATCGTCGACGCGACGCTCGTGCGCGCCGTGCTGGTACCCGCTTGCCAGCGGCTGATGGGCCGCGCCGCGTGGTACGCGCCCGCACCACTGCGCCGGCTACAGGCCAGTGTCGGCCTGGCCGAGGCCGGCTAGTCGTGACGGATCCGGCTGCCCATCGCACGCTAAGCACCTGATCGAGGAGAGGCACAATGGCACCCGAAGTTGAGACCGTGCCGGCCCGCTGCGCAGTGCACGGTGCCGTCGACGCCACCAGAGAAATGCCACAGATGGGCTTCCCGTACGTCGTGTACGCCGCACGTCGCTATCTGGCGAGGCGGCGGCCGTTCCGCTGCCCGAGCTGCGGAGCCAAGATCACGGCCGATCAGTAGCGGCATGCGAATACTCGTCACGACCAATGCGGCCATCGGCCACTTTCTCCCTATGGCGCGGACCGTCGCCGCGCTTGCCGCGCACGGGCACGACGTGCGTATCGGCTGCCCTGAGTCGTTCGAGCCGTTCGTGCGCAGGGCAGGATTCGACGCCTTGGCATGCGAGGAGATCGAGGTCCCGGTGCTGGTTCCACCTCCACCGCCGGCGGAGGACCACGACGGCCGGCTGATCTGGGCGGTCACGCTGAGCTGGCCCTCCGACTGCCGTCCCTGGGTCGATTCGCTTTTGCGCCAGGCGTGGCAGTGGCGGCCTGACCTGGTGATGGTCGAACCCGTCGAGCACGCCGGCCGGATCGTCGCCGCGACGCTCGGCGCGCCGCTGGCCGTGCACGGCTGGGGGTTCACGCTGCCCGCGTTTGTCGACGAGCTTGCACCGTCCGGAATTCAGGATCTGTACGAACGGGTGCCTGCGACACCGCCGCGGCCTGCGCTCGCCGCCGATCTGGGCCCCGCTACCGTTCAGGCCGCCGACGCCGCGCCTGCGCAGCGCTACCGATACCAGCCGTTCTCCGTTGCCGGCCACCCAATTCCCCCGCCGCGAACGGGCAAGCGCCGGGTGCTCGTGACGCTTGGCACGTACGCGAACGCGAGTGCGGCGTCGCTGATGCGGGCGGCGGTGGCTGCTGTTCTCGACAACGGCGCCGACGTCATAGCAGTGCTGGGCAAACGACGATCGGGGCTCGCGCGAGACGTTCCCTCTAGGCGCAACCGTGCTGCAGTGGGTGGACCTGCCCGTCGCGGTGGCCGGCTGCGACCTCGTCGTTCACCACGGCGGCGCCGGGACTTCGTGGACTGCCCTCAATTGCGGAACGCCTGCCGTGGTGCTGCCTCAGGCAGGTGATCAATTCCGCAACGCCGAGATACTGTCCGCGGCGGGGGCGGCGCTCGTCTGCTCGTCCCCGGAGATCGGTGACGTGGCGGCGGCGATCGCACAAGGGCTGGCCGACTTGAAGCTGGCAGAGCAGGCAGCGACGGTCGCGCGCGACAACGCCGCAATGCCCGACGTCGCGGAGTTGGCCGAGCACATCGCCGGCCTCCGCTGAGCGCGAGTCAGGTTCGCCGGCCGTACCGGTGCCCGCGGCGCTCCTCGTCGCGGACGTGCCCGAGAAACCCAGGCGGGCACGCCGTCGTGTCGTCACCCAGCAGTCGCGCCCGGTAGGTGGCTATGGCGGCCGCCTCGAGATTGAGGGCGCGCGACACCACGAGCTCCGGCGTATCGGCGACGACCAGGCATCCGTGGTGGCGCAGCAGCACCACGTCCGCGCCGGCGGCAAGTTCC
>JBPYES010000498.1:0-5846 GCA_051984825.1 Jatrophihabitantaceae bacterium | reverse complement strand
TCGGCACGCCCGACATTGCCGGATGCACCGCATTGAGAGCACAAATTCACAGCCAGCACTTCAGACAACGTTGACAGAGAATGGCGCCTCTGCTGGGATCGACAGCCAATGGTCCGGGGCCCGGCCGCTCCACGTTTCGCGCCGTCCGGAAGAGCCATGACGCGAAAGGGTTTGGTCGCCATGCATCTGTCCCCTCGGCGAGTCGTCTCGAAAGGGCTGTCCCGGCGCGCACGCCGTCTCGGCGCTGGCATCGGGGCGCTGGTCCTTATCGGGGCCGTCGTCAGTGCGCCGCACGCCACGGCCGCGGCGCCGCTCGCCGCCGGTGACTTCGCCTCGTCATTCGAGACCGCCGATCCGCAACCGGCGACGACCACGGTCGAGGTGGACGGGCAGGGCAACCCGATCCAGGGCAACCTCAGCGGCACGGCGCCCAGCGGCCTGCCCGGCAGCCTGCTCTCGCAGGTCACGGCGGTGAGCGCCAGTGCCGAGAACCCGCCGAACGAGGTCGCCGTGAATCTCAAGGACGGCAACCCGTCGACCAAGTGGCTGGCGTTCAACCCGAACGGCTGGGTCGTGTATCAGCTCGCTGCACCGGCGGTCGTCAAAGTGTACGCGTTGACCTCCGCCAACGACTCGCCAGGGCGCGACCCGATGAACTGGATCCTGCAGGGCTCGAACGACGGATCGTCCTGGACCGATCTCGACACTCAGACCGGGCAGACGTTCAGCGGCCGCTTCGTGACGAACAAGTACACGGTCACGAACTCCACCGCCTACGGCTACTACCGCCTCAACATCACTGCCAACTCCGGCGACGGGCTGACCCAGCTCGCCGACTGGGACATCTCCGACGGCTCGAACTCGGTGCCGCCGCCGACGCCGATGGTGACGGCTGTCGGCACCGGCCCGATCAGCGGCTACAACATGAAGCCCGCCGCCGGCTTCACCGGACTGCATTCGTTGCGCTACTCCGGCGGCGCCCGGACGGACGGTCGCTCGTTCGCGACGAACAAGCTCTACGACGTCAACATCCCGGTCGGCGACCACAGCCGCCTGTCGTACAAGATCTTCCCCGAGTTCACCGGGCAGGACACCCAGTACCCGTCCACCTACGCGGCTGTCGATCTGCACTTCACCGATGGCACGTACCTGAGCGCTCTGTCGCCGATCGACCAGCACGGTTATGCGTTGACGGCGGCCGGCCAGGGCAACTCGAAGGTGCGCTACGCCGACCAGTGGAACTACGTCCAGTCCGACATCGGCGCTGTCGCCAGCGGCAAGACGATCGACCGGATCCTGCTCGCATATGACGACCCGGGCGCCAAGGCGGCAACGCGCTTCCAGGGTTGGATCGACGATCTCAGCGTCGCCGGTGCACCAACGGCGATCGACGGCTCGAGCCTGACGAATTACGTCGACACTCGCCGCGGCACCAATGCGTCCGGCTCGTTCTCGCGAGGCAACAACCTGCCGATCACCGCGCTGCCGAACGGGTTCAACTTCTTCACCCCGGTCACGGACGCCCAGTCCAACTCGTGGGAGTACTACTACCAGCAGGCCAACAACTCTGCGAATCTACCGACGCTACAAGGGCTTGCCATCTCTCACGAGCCGAGTCCATGGATGGGCGACCGCAACCAGATGTCGGTCATGCCGGTGCCGCAAGGGGGTCGGCTGACCGGTTCACCTAGCAACCGCGCCCTTGCGTTCAGCCACGACACGGAGATCGCGCAGCCGGACTACTACCGCGTCGTCCTGCAGGGCGGACTCGTCGCAGAGATGACGCCGACCGACCACGCCGGCGTCATGCGGTTCACCTTCCCGTCCGGGCAGACGAGCGGCAGTCTCGTCTTCTTCAACGGGACGTTCACGATGGGCCCCGGCAACACGATGACCGGCTGGGTCGACAACGGCAGCGGCCTGTCGGCCGGCCACAGCCGGATGTTCGTCGCGGCGACCTTCGACCGCGCACCTACGGCGACCACAGCAACCGCGGCCACGTTCGACACCTCGTCGAACTCCCAGGTGACGTTGCGGATTGCCACGTCCTTCCTGTCCGTCGATCAGGCGCAGCACAACCTCGATCTCGAGGTCACCGGACGGTCGTTCGACGACGTCCGCGCCGCGGCCCGGGCCGCGTGGAACGACCGGCTCGGCCGCATCACCGTGCAGGGCGCGAGCGAGACGCAGCTGGTGACGCTGTACTCGAACTTGTACCGGATGAACCTCTACCCCAACTCGCAGTCCGAGAACACCGGCACCGCCGCGGCGCCGCACTGGCAGTACGCCAGCCCGGTATCGGATCCGGTCGGCCAGTCGAGCGCGACGCACACCGGTGCGAAGATCGTTGACGGGCTGATCTACGTCAACAACGGATTCTGGGATACCTACCGCACGGTATGGCCGGCCTATTCGCTGCTGTACCCGGACGTCGCCGCGCGAATCGCCGACGGATTCGTCCAGCAGTACCGCGACGGCGGCTGGATCGCCCGCTGGTCGTCCCCCGGTTACGCGGACCTGATGACCGGCACCAGCGCCGACGTCGCCATGGCCGAGGCGTACCTCAACGGCGTGCAGCTACCCGACGTCGTCAGTGCCTACAACGCGGCGGTGCGTGATGCAACCGACGCGTCCGGACGCAGCGAGGTCGGCCGCAAGGGCATCGAGACGTCGCTGTTCCTCGGATACACATCGACCAACACCGCCGAGTCCGTGTCGTGGGGCCTCGACGGCTTCATCAATGACTACGGCATCGGCAACCTCGGCGCGGCGCTCTCCAAGGATCACAGCTTCTCGGCGGCGCAGCGCAAGCGGTTCCGCGAGGAGTCGACGTACTTCCTGCAGCGCGCCCAGAACTACGTCAACATCTTCGACCCGACCCAGAAGTTCTTCGAAGGGCGCGACGCTGCGGGCAACGTGATGGTCCAGGACCCCACCGTGTGGGGCGGCCCGTACACGGAGACTGATGGCTGGAACTTCGCGTTCACCGTCCCGCAGGACGGCAAGGGCCTGGCGAACCTCTACGGCGGACGCCAGGCGCTCGAAGACAAGCTGGACCAGTTCTTCGCCACGCCGGAGAACGCCGACAAGCCGGGTACCTACGGCGGCACGATCCACGAAATGCGTGAGGCGCAGGCCGTGCGGATGGGGCAGCTGGGCATGAGCAACCAGCCGAGCCACCACATCCCTTACATGTACGACTTCGCCGGAGCGCCGGCCAAGACGCAGAAGATCGTGCGCGAGATCCTGCAACGCCTCTACGTGGGCAGCGAGATCGGTCAGGGCTACCCGGGCGACGAGGACAACGGCGAGATGTCGTCGTGGGACATCCTGAGCTCGCTCGGCCTGTACCCGTTGGAGGCCGGCTCCCCGAACTGGGCGATCGGCTCGCCGCTGTTCGCCAAGGCGACCGTGCATCGCTCGAGCGGCGACATCGTGGTCAATGCTCCGGCGAACAGCACGCAGAACGTCTACGTGCAGGGCCTCCAGGTCAATGGCAAGAAGCAGAGCGCGGTGTGGCTCGACTCGTCGGTGCTGAGCAATGGCGGCACGCTCGACTTCACCATGGGCCCGAACCCGTCGTCGTGGGGCACCGGGGTGAACGACGCGCCGCCGTCGCTGACGAACGGGAACGACCCGGCGCAGCCGCTGACCAACACGGTCGGTCCGGGCCTCGGCACCGCCAGCATCGGACCGGACGGTCAGGACGCCGCGAAGCTGTTCGACAACTCCTCGGCCACCCAGATGACGTTCGCGAACGGGACGCCGGTGATCACCTGGAAGTACGCGGGTAACACGCAGCAGCGTCCGACCTACTACACGCTCACCTCCGGCGCGGCCGCGGGCGACCCGACGGACTGGACGCTGCAGGGCTCCAACGACGGCGTTACCTGGGCAACGCTCGACTCCCGCAAGAACGAGACGTTCACGTGGCGCGATCAGACCCGTCCGTTCGCGATCGACGCGCCGGGACAGTTCGCGCAGTTCCGGCTCGTCGTGACGAGGTCGGTCGGCGCGGACAACGCGAACCTCGCCGAGATCGAACTGCTGCAGGGCGGCAACGTCGTGCTCGGCGGCGGCCAGCTCACCGTCACGGCGGCCGCGTCGGCGTCGGCCAGCACAGCGGCGCCGTTCAGCGGCACGCTGGCCACGGTGACGGGTGGCTCGGGCACCTACCAGGCAACCGTTGACTGGGGTGACGGCACGCCCGCCACTGCCGGCACGATCACGCTCGCCTCGCGCGGAGTGCACGCGGTGAGCGGCTCGCACACCTACGCCGAGCCGGGCTTCTACCAGGCGAGCGTGACGGTCACGGACGGCACCAGCCAGGAACTCGCGACGGTCGGCGTCGATGTCGGCTTCGTGTCGCCGTCCGGGCTGGTCGCAGCGTTCAACAAGGTCTGCATCGGCGACGACGGCTCGCTGGCTGCCGACTGCGACGGCGTCGGCTTCGGCTATTCGCGCGCTGCGCTGGCCGATGCCGGCGTCGTGCAGGGACAGTCGGACGGCGTCCCCGGGACGGCGTTGCACTACACGCTGCCCGCCGTCGCACCCGGGCAGCCCGACGACGCGACGGCTGCCGGGCAGACGATCACGCTGAACCTGCCTGCCGACGCGACCGCGATCTCGTTCGTCGGGTCGGGCACCGAGGGCAACCAGAGCTCGACGGCGACCGTGACGTTCACCGACGGCAGCACGGCCTCGATCCCGTTGCAGTTCAGCGACTGGACGCTCGGCGGCAACCCGAACGGGACGCCGTCGTTCGGGAACATCGTGGTCGCGAAGACCGCGTACCGGCTCAGCGGCACCACCCGCAGCGGCGACCAGCCGTTCCTGTTCGCGACCGCGCCGTACACGATCCCGGCCGGCAAGCAGATCGCGTCGGTCACGCTCGGGCAGGACGGCGACGTGCACGTGTTCGCGATCGCCGACGACGGCACTGCGCCGGCGCCGCTCTCGCTGACGACGCCGGCCGACCAGACCGCGACAGCCGGGCAGGCGCTCGCCGCCAACCTGGGCACCGTCTCCGGCGGCGTCCCGGGGTCGGGCGGCTACCACGCTCGGGTGCAGTGGGGTGACGGCGGTGCTCCGCAGGACGCGACGGTCAGCGCGTCCGGTGACATCACCGCGAGCCACACCTACACCCAGGCCGGGACCTTCACGGTGCACGTGACGGCATGGGACAGCCAGTCAAACAAGACCGCCACCTTCAAGGTCACCGTCACCGGTGCGGCCGGTCCCGCGATCACCGTCGCCAGCGCGTCGGATGTTGCGGCAGGCGACACCATGTCCTTGACCGGCAAGGGATTCACCGCCGGTGAGCGGGTGACGCTGACCGTGCCCGATGAGCAGTCGAGCCGCACCGTGACTGCCTCGGCGACCGGGACGATCACCGCGACGCTGCCGATGCCGGCCACGGCCGAGCCGGGGCTGCATGCGGTGGTCGCAGCGGGCGCGTCGTCGGGTACTCCGGCGGCCGCGACGGTGGATGTGCAACCGGCAACGGCGCCGTCGTACCAGCCGCAGGTGGCCCTCTCGCCGTCGTCCGGACCGCACGGCACGCTGCTGTCCATCGCCGGCAGCGGGTTCGCGCCTCGGGAACGGCTCACGATCGCGTTCCGGTCCGGGACGGACACGCTCGCCACGCAGACCATCCGCGCCGACGGCGCGGGCGTGCTCGGCGGCGCGGCCATGAGCGTGCCCGACGTGGCCCCGATCGGAGCGGCCGACGTAGTCGTCACCGGTGCGGTGTCGAAGACGGTCACCACAGCGCCGTTCCAGGTGACGACGGGCGCATCGACTGCGACTGTCTACCGGCCGACGCTCGACCTTGCCGCGTCCGGCTC
>JBPYES010000497.1:0-16593 GCA_051984825.1 Jatrophihabitantaceae bacterium | reverse complement strand
TGCGTCGAACGCCACCACTCGGTGGCCGCTCGCAACCAGTGGCGGCACGAACGCGCCGAACTGGCCGCGGTGGCCGGCCCAGCCATGCATGAGGTAGACGACCGGCCCAGTGCCCCAGGATTCCCCGGCGATCCGGTGGCCGCCGACGTCAAGGGCGAACGGTTCACCGGCAGGGGGCTCGGCGGTGCGCGGCCCGCTCGGCTCCCTGCGGCGTGGCAGCGTGAACCAGATGTGCTCGGCCCAGCGAGCACCCACCGAGGGAGCCAGATAGTCGAGCGCCCGGAACGCACGGCGGACCTGGGGCGAGCCTCCAAAAAGCCGAACGGTCGTGCTTTTCTGCTGTGCAGGAGCGGCAACGGTCATCGGAAAACCCTTCTTGTCAGAGCGGCGATCGGGTGCGAGCTGCGGCGAGCAATACCTCGATGGCCTGCCGGGCCCGGTATTCCGCCTGGGCGTCGCCGAGCAGCCGAGTGGCGTGGTGGCAGGCCAGCATCACGCCGTAGACGTCCTGCGCGAATTGATCCGGATCGGCGTCTGCGCGGAAGTGTCCCTCGGCGATGCCGCTACGGAAGATGGTGACGATCATGTCAAGCATGTCGCGCTGGTCGCGGACGACCCGGTCTCGCACCGGGCCGGGCTGGTCGTCGAATTCGGTAGCCGCTGCCACGAAGGGGCAGCCACCGGGCGCCGCCTGCCACCGCAGCCAGCGGTCGGTCAGCTCGCGCATGCGGGGCTCGCCGCGCGGCGCGCGCAGCGTCGGACGGCCCACCGACTCCTCGAAGCGCTCCCGAGCTCGCTCCAGCACCTGCAACTGCAGCGCCTCCTTGGAGTGGAAATGCCCGAACAAACCACTCTTCGACAGCTGGGTCTGCTCGGCGAGCGAGCCGATAGTCAATCCGCTCAACCCGACCCGCCGCGCGACGTCGACGGCTTGGTCGAGCACCGCGTCCCTGGTCTGCTCGCCCTTGCCCACCTGCACAGAAAAGCACGGCCGTACGGAAATTGCAATCAGGTTTGCTGTTTCGGCGACGCAGGCGCCCAGCGTCAGGGCGTGCCGTCAGCCGCTAGATCCGTAGGCTGCCAGAGACTCGAACCCCGGTGTGTACCCCTCAGCCTGACCGCCGCGGCCCGAATCCAACGGGCAATGCCGCTAAGTGATCCTCCCAGTCGCCCTGACAGGATCGGGTAGCACGACTAGGGCTCGCGATGATTAGGGCGACCAATCATCGTCCAACCCCGTGGCCGCCAGGGATTCGAACCCTGATGTGCACCGTTCGGCCGTTACAAATATGGAACCCGCAAAGGCGTGTACAGATACATGGCTTTCACCATCTACTCAGGCGTCCCTAGGCGTTTACTGTCTGGGAGTTGTGGCTCAGGCATGCGTCGACTGCCGGTCGCAGCAACGGTTACGCGGCACCCTCGACGTCGGTAGGCGCGAGCGATGCCGTCAGCGGTTCGTATGGCTGCCGCTGTGGCACGGTGCTGCCCTTGCGCGGACGGCCACGCGGCCGCTTGTGCGTGACGATCTCGCCCTTGTCCAAAAGCTGGCCGCCCCAGACGCCGGTCGGCTCGCGGCGCTCGATTGCGCCGGTGAGGCATGCCAGCTGAGCCGGGCAGTTCCGGCACAGCTCTTTCGCCTGTTCGACATCGCCCGGAGCCTCGGCGAACCACAGGTCGGGATCATGTGTCTGACACGGCAGTTCGCCCTGGCTACGGCTGCAGTCGGAAATGAGCATGCCGGCAGCGCGCCGACGTGACCCGCCGGGCGCGGAACGGTCTGCCCCTCCCGCCAGGAGCCTGGTCGCGTCGGCATCGAAACGGCCTGCCAGCGGCATCCGGCGTGCCTGGTTCGGGACGGTGTTCACGGGTAACGCTCCGGCATAGTCGAGGTAATGGCTTGGCTGGTCAGGTCAGCGGCCACGGACGGGCCGTGGCGCCGAGTCGCGTCCAGGCGTTGATCACGGTTATCACCCAGATCAACTCGGCGAGTTCGCGTTCGGTGAAGTGCGCGGAGGCCCGGTCGACGATCTCGTCGGATACGGGATGGTCAGCCAGCCGGGTCATCGCTTCGGTGAGTTCGAGCGCGGCGCGCTGGCGGGCCGTGAAGAAGGGCGTCTCGCGCCAAACCGGGAGCGCCAGGACCCGGCGCTCGGTCTCACCGGCGGCGAGCGCGTCGCGGCTGTGCATGTCCACGCAGTAGGCGCAGCCGTTGATCTGCGCGGCGCGCAGGCGAACCAGCTCGAGCAGTCCGGGCTCGAGTTGCGTCTTGCGCACTGCGTCGTCGAGGGCGTTCAAGGCTCGGCTGGCGGCCGGAACGAGTTTTTCCACCCGGAGCCGGATTGGCGGGACGACGGTGTCCTCTGATACGGAACCAACGGTCATGCCAGCCACGCTAAGTCGATGCTGGGTCAGCGGTAAGGTCCAGTTCCGTGGCGGATCCTTGGTCCAGCAGTGGGCTCGATCTGCATGTGGACACGACCGGCCCGCGACGGCGTGCCAGTCTCGAGGAGAGCCTTCGCGCCGCGATCCAGAGTCGCCGGCTGACCGCAGGCACGATGCTGCCGTCGTCGCGCGTACTCGCACAGGACCTCGGGCTGTCCAGGGGCACCGTCGCTGCCGCCTACGACCAACTCGTCGCCGAGGGTTACCTGATCACCCGGCAGCGAGCGGGCACCGAGGTGGCCGACCTCGGACCGATTGCCACGCCCGTCGAGCGCCGCAGCAAGGTGACGCCAACGCGACTCGACCTTCGGCCGGGCACTCCGGACGTCACCTCCTTCCCCGTCGCGGAGTGGCTGCGATGCGTTCGCCGCGCCTTGGGCCAGGCCCCCGCGAGCGCCTTCGGCTACGGCGATCTGCGCGGCCGGTTCGAACTGCGCAGTGCGCTGGCCGACTATCTGGGCCGCACCCGTGGCGTCGAGGCCCGCCCCGACCAGGTCGTGATCACCGCCGGAGCCACCCAGGCGTTGTCGCTGCTCTGTGCCGCACTTGCGCGAGCCGGCAGCAGCACGATCGCCATGGAGAACCCAGGATTCGACTTCCACCGGGACGTAGCGCGACAGGCTGGGCAACGCGTTACCGCCATGCCGGTCGACGAGCACGGCGCCGACCCGGACTGCCTCCGCGACGTCGGAGCCGCGGTGGTCACGCCGGCGCACCAGTACCCGACCGGGCTGACGATGCGTCCCTCGCGCCGCCAGGCGTTCACGTCCTGGGCCCGAAGGACGGGTGGGCTCATCATCGAAGACGACTACGACGGCGAATTCCGTTACGACCGCCAGCCGATCGGCGCCCTGCAGGGCACAGCAGCCAATCACGTCGCATACATCGGAACGGCATCCAAGACGCTCGGGCCCGGCGTACGGCTGGGCTGGATGGTGCTGCCACCGCGGCTGATCGCCCCTGTCGTCGCGGTCAAGCAGAACGCCGACATGGGCACCGACACCATCGCGCAGTTGACCCTTGCGGAACTCATCACCAGCCACGGCTACGACCGCCACATCCGCACCATGCGACTGCGCTACCGCCGACGCCGCGACCTGCTGATCACTGCTCTCGAACAGATCCGGCCGAACCTGATCATCGGCATTCCGGCCGGCTTGCAGACGCTCGTCCGGCTACCGGCCGACGGGCCGACCGAGGGGGAGCTGATCGCGCTGGCTGCTACCGAGGGCCTTGCCCTGGAAGGTCTCAGCCGCCACTGGCACACCAACCGCCCCGATCGGCAAGGCTTGATCATCGGCTTCTGCGGGCCCTCCGAACGGGCGTACCCCGCAGCCGTCGCCTTGCTCACGCGGGTGCTGCACCGCGCGTTCCGGTGACAACCCGCCGCTGATCCAAGCGTTCGCAGCCGTTACCTCAGACGCTCCACGAATTGCGTTGCCGCACACAGCGCTCGATCTGTCCACCTGGAAGTAGAGGTCACCCGCGAGGCTGCCGGTGAACGACGCGTCCGCCGACGATGGTTGCGAGCACCTGGACGTCGTGGTCGATCACCACCAGGTCGGCGTCCATGCCTGGTGCGATGAGCCCTTTGTGGTCCTGGACACCTGCTGCGATCGCGGCGTTGCGGCTGGCGGTTCGCCACAGCTCATCGGCGGAGCGACCACCGGCCGCGGCGAGGTTCCGCAGCGCACGGTCCATCGTCAGCACGCTGCCCGCGATCGTGCCGTCGGCGAGCCGGACGACGCCGCCCTGCACGCTGGCTGCTCGTCCGCCGATCGAGTACTCACCGTCGCCGAGCCCGGTCGGACGCAGCGCGTCGGTGATGAGGACGATGCCGTCGGTGCCCTTGGCTCGCAGAAAGGCGAGCATGGCCGCCGGATGGACGTGATGGTTGTCGGCAATGAGTTCGGCGAGCAGCTCAGGCAGCAGGATGGCCGCGCCGATCGGGCCGGGATCACGGTGGTGCAGCGGGGGCATCGCGTTGAAAGTGTGCGTGAGGTGCCGCATTCCCCATCGGGCGGCGGTGAGCACCTCGTCGAATGTCGCCTGGGTATGCCCGACGCTCGCTCGGGCGCCGCGGTCCAGGCAGAAGTCGACGAGCTTGTCGGCGCGGGCCAATTCCGGCGCGAGGGTAATCAGTCGTACGGGCCCGGCGTCGAAGAAGCGGCGCGCTTCGTCGAGATCGGGCGGGCGGACCGCACGCGGATCGTGTGCGCCGCACTTGGCCAGGCTCAGGTACGGCCCCTCCATATGCGCGCCGAGGAGTTGCGCACCGGGCAACGGCGCTGCCATGGCCTCGGACACCGATTGCAGCGCTGCGATCGTCTCGTCCGTACCGGCCGACCACGTCGTCGCAAGGAACGAGGTGACACCGTGGGTGGCGAAGAAGCCGGACATGTCGGCCAGGCCGGTGACGGTGCCGTCCATCACCTCGTGCCCGACCGCGCCGTGGACATGCACGTCGATGAAGCCCGGCAGCACCGTAGCCCCGGCAAGCTCGATCACGTCGCGGTGATCGCGCAGCGCCGGGTCCGGGTCGCCGGCTCCTACCGCGTCGATCTTGCCGTCGGCGACGGCGAGCCAGCCATGCTCGAGGACGACGTCCGGCCGGACGATTCGTCCGCCGGTCAACAGCAGCCGACCGCTCACGAGCAGCCCTGCTGGGCGCGGCAGGAGCGGGTTCCCTCGATGGCTATGATTCCCACCCCCTGCTGCTAGCGGGCCGATGTCGGCCCGCGCCGGTAAGGCTAGCGAGGTCTTGGGTACACCGTGCCGAACCCTGTCGGCGTCCGACTACATTAGAGGTGTGGGTCCCGCGTATGGCAAACGAGCAGCTCTTAGCTACTACACAGTTTGTCTGCAGCGGATGCACAGTGTCGGTATTGACTATGAGTCAAGCAGCCCTCGGTGGTGACAGCGACAACCCATCGAGGGCTGCCATTCCGAATACCGCCACCCGGCCCGCCACAGCAGGCGTCGACGCCCGACAATCGGACGCCGCCGCCCGACAAGAAATGCTTGAGGAGAATTCGGCATGCTGACCGTCACCGACTTCGCTGCGGCGGCGATTCGCCACCTCCTTGAGCGTTCCAACGCTCCCCAGGAAGCGGGATTGCGCATCGCGAGGGTCGCTACGACTCGGTCACTGAAGGTCCGGCTCGCACGAGAGCCGGCACCCGGGGACACGATCGTGGTTGCCGACGATGGCACCCGCGTGTTCCTCGACAGAACGGCAGTTCGCCTTCTCGACGGGCACTTCCTCGATGTAACCCTTGGTGTCGGCGGACGCGTCGAGTTCTTCACCGCCAAGGCACCCCAGCCCGTCGAGCCGGGGCGCTGACAGCCTCCTCGACCGATCGTGTCCGGCTGTTAGCGGACCGTGAGTCCGCCGCTGATAACGAGCGTTTCGCCGGTCAGGTAGGTGCCGTGGCATAGCTTCCAGACCCAGTCGGCGATCTCCTCGGGCTGGGCGGCCCGGCCCAACGGAATGGTCTTGATCGCTTCTTCGATGCGTCCTCCGGCACGGGTGCCTGGCGTGTCGACCCAGCCCGGAGCGACTGCGTTGACGGTGATGTTGTCGGCGCCGAGCTCGATCGCGAGCGAGCGGGTCAGCGAGACGACCGCCGCCTTCGACGCGCTGTAGATGAGCTGGCCGGGCGAGACGGCGAACGCGTCGATGGAGGCGAAGTTGACGACGGCCCCGCCGCCCGCGGCTCGAAGCGCAGGAACGGTCTCGGCGATGACGTTGAGCGTGCCGAGAACGTTGACGTCAAAGATCCGGCGATAGATCACCTCGTCGTAGTCGGCCAGCGTCGTGGTGGGGTAGATGCCCGCGGCATTGACGACGGCTCGGAGCCCAGTCGGCACAGAGCTGAGAGCTGCCGCCAGGGCGGTGCGGTCGGTGATGTCCACGGGTACCGGGTGGTAGGTGGACCCGTGTGCCGCGGCCGCTTTGGCGAGGGCATCGTTGTCCCGGTCCACGCCGATGACGGTCCATCCCTCGGCGAGGAAGCGGTCGGCGACGGCGCGTCCCATCCCGCTGGCGGCCCCGGTCACCAGCACGCGGTCAGTGGGCAAGGAAGCCACCGTCGACGATCAGTTCGGCCCCCGTGGTGAAGCTCGAGTCGTCCGAGGCGAGGAAGGCGACGGCACCGGAGATCTCACTGACGTGGGCGCGGCGACCGAGTGGCGTCTGCGGGATGACGCCGCCTTCCTTCTCGTTTGCGTTCATCGGAGTGCTGACGCCGCCCGGGCAGATCGCGTTCACCCGGATGCCGTCGGCGGCCAGTTCGAGCGCCGCCGTCTTGGTGAGGGCAATCAGGGCACCCTTGCTCGCGCAGTAGGCGACATAGCCCGCGGCGCCGGCGACGCCGAAGATCGACGCGACGTTGATGATCGAGCCACCGCCGGTCGCGCGCATCGCGGGCACGCAGGCCTGGATGCCGAAGAGCGGACCTGTGGTGTTGACGGCGAGTGTTGCGTTCCAGTCTTCGGGCTGCTCGTCGACCAGGGCGTTGACGTGGACGATGCCCGCGTTGTTGACCAGGACGTCGAGCCGCCCGGTGGTGGCCCGGATCTGGTCGACGGCCCCTGACCAGTCGTCGGGCGAGGTGACGTCGAGGTGGCGGTACTCGACGTCGAGTCCGGCCTCCTGGAGCCGCTGCGCGGTGGCCTTGCCTTCGTCGTCGAGGATGTCGCAGGCGAGTACGCGGGCGCCTTCGCCGGCGAGCCGTTCGGCGTGCGAGGCGCCCTGGCCGCGGGCGGCGCCGGTGATGATGACGGACTTGCCGTCCAGGCGACGACTAGCGATCAACGCGGGCCTCCTTGGCAGCGCCGGCGACTGCTTCGAGGGCGTCCAGCAGTCGCCCGGTGTCGGCCATCTGGTCGAGCCAGATGTGACGCACGATGTCGATGCGCGTTTCGGGTTCCTGTAGGCCGGCGAAGTAGTCGCTCAACGCGAGATCGGACTCTTCCTGCAACGCGATCATCCGGGCGATGAGCTTGGCCTGCGTTCCGTAGATCGGGATCTGGGGCCCGCGTGGTGCGATCAGCCCGACGAAGTACAGCTTCTCGGCGCCCTCCGGGAGGATGCCGCCCGCGTACCGGACCGGGACATCGTCGCGCCACGTGATGAGGTGCTCGTCCAGGAACGGCAGCCGGACGTTGAACCCGGTAGCCCAGAGGATGCTGTCATACTCGCGCGCGGTGCCGTCGGTGAAGTGCACGGTCCTGCCGTCGAGGCGGCTGATGCCGGGCACGACCCGGACGCGGCCGTGGTGGATCCAGTACAGCAGCAGGTCGTTGACCGTGACGGGGCCGTCGGCCAGCCTGCTCACCTCCGGGGCTGGCAGTCCCGGGTAGTCGCTGTTCTGGCCGATCACGACCCGGGCGAGCAACCGGCTGATGAGATCCTGCTCGTCCGGGCTGAACTCTCGCAGGAACGGCACCTCCTGGCGGGGGCGACCGAAGTACGTCTTGGGTTGGAAGAACACGCCGCGGCGCACGACGATGTCCACCTCGAGGCGGTGCTGGGCGACGTCGACCGCGAGGTCGCAGCCGGAGTTGCCCGCCCCCACGACGAGAACTCGATCACCGTCAAGATCACCGACGTTGCGGTACTCCCCGGAGTGCAGCTGGGTTCCGGTGAACTCGCCCGGTACGTCGGGCACGTACGGGTCCCACAGGTGCCCGTTGGCGACCAGGACGCCGTCGAACGTGCCTTCGTCGCCACGGGAGCTGATCACGTGCCACCCGGCAGATCCGACGGGGCCGCGCGTGACGGGCTCCGGACTGACCGAGACGATCTCGGTGTCGAACGTGATGAGGTCGTAGAGCCCGTGGTGCGTGGCGTAGGACTCGATGTAGGCCCGTACCTGATCGCGCCGCGGAAAGTGCGGGTAGCCGGCCGGCATCGGGAAGTCCTCGAAGTGGGTCATGTCCCGCGAGGTGATCAGATGCAGCGCGTCGTAGTCGGTGTGCCAGTGGCCGGCCACCCGGCCGGACTTCTCGAAGCACTCGACGTGATGGCCCGCCTGACGGAGCTGCTGCAGGGCGGAGACGCCGGCGGCGCCCGCCCCGATGACGCAGTAGCGCGGTGAAGTCATGACGTGAGGCTCCTATAGTTGGCCCGACTGGTAAAGCCTTGATCTACGAGATGCCCCAGAGGATTTCCCTATAGCACGAGCGAGGCCCGCCGTGACCCTGCAGCAGCTGACCTACTTCCTGGCGGCGGTCGAACACGGCTCCTTTTCGGCGGCGGCGCAAGCTCTCTACATCGCACAGCCCAGCCTCTCCGAGCAGATCAAGCGCTTGGAGAACGAACTAGGCGTCACCTTGTTCGTCCGCACCAACCGGCAACTGGTCCTGACCGAGGCGGGCCAACTGCTGCTGCCTGAAGCGCAGCGCACTCTCGCGGCGGCGCGCGAGGCCGCGGAATCGGTGCGGGGCGTGCGCACCCTCAGCGGCGGGACAGTGGCCTTCGGCAGCTTCAGCAGCGCCCACCACCTGCTGCTCACCGACCTCATTGCCGACTTCCGCACTCGGCACCCGCACGTGCGCGTCCGGGCGGTCGGCCTGAACTCCTCCGAGGTCGCCGACGCCGTCCGGGCCGGCACGCTCGAGGCCGGCCTCATCGCGCTGCCGGTCGACGACCGGGGACTCGACGTCAGCCCGGTCGTGTGGACCAGCGAGGCGGTCTACCTCAGCACCGACCCGGCGCGCGTCCGCCGGCCGCTCACGCCGACGGACCTGGCGAGCGCTCCGCTGATCCTTCCGGAAGCCCGCTGGGGCGGCGCCGACCCGACCCGCCACCAACTACTCGACCGCATGCAGAAGGCCGGTGCGACGCTCCTCCCGATAGTGGAGGTCGAGTCCCCGGCCTCGGCGCTCGCGCTGGCCGCTCGCGGCGTCGGCGACACGATCATCTCGCTGCCACTGACGCAGTACCTGGGCTACACCGATCGCCTGCACTGGGCGTCCCTCGACCCACCGCTGCAGGAGACGTTCGCCTTTGTCACCCGCCGCGCCGCCCACCTGTCGCCGGCCACGCGCGTGCTGATGCAACTCGCCCGTGAACACCTGCGAAACGTTCCCCGCGCAAAGAAGCCCCGGGGCCGCGCCGCCGGCACCGCGCGATCGCCCGGGTGATCGGCGTAACAACGCGAAGCTGTCACATCGGCGAGCCGCTCGAAGTCATCTCTTTGACTGCCAATTCAGGAGGCAATTGAGGAGGCAGAAGCTGATGCTCTCGGTTGGCCGACGCGTGCAGGGCGTCCTCTTCCCGAACCGCTGGTCGCGGCTGCTCGCGTGGGTCGTCCTCGCCAGCCTGTGCGTGACGATCCTGTCCGGTGTCTACCTCGCCCTGTACTTCAACCCGTCGATGAGCCAGGTCACGTACAGCGGGCCGGTCGATTATCTGCGCGGTCTGGCGATCTCGAGGGCCTACGCGAGTGGCCTGGACCTCAGCTTCCAAGTGCACGGCGGGCTCTTCGTCCGCCAACTGCACAGCTGGGCCGCGTCGCTGTTCATCGCGTCCCTGCTGGCAAGTCTCGCCACGGCCTTCTTCACCGGTTTGTTCCGCCGTCCTCGTCGAGTGGCGTGGGCCGTGGGCGCGCTGCTGCTACCGCTCGGCGTCTTCGAGGCGTACACCGGTGTGCTGCTGCTCGATGACGGGCAGTCGGGCACCAGCCTGCGCATGGTGTCGGGTTACACGCTCACCGTTCCGGTGCTCGGCACCCGGCTGAACGTTCTGCTGTTCGGCAGCGAATTCCCCGGCACGCACATCATCGGCCGGCTCTACCTGGTCCACCTGGTGCTGCCCGCGATCATGCTCGGCCTGATCGCGTTTGTGGCACTACCGCTGCTTCGTAACCGGCGTGCCGGCCGCGACGTCGGCAGGCAGCGTCTTCACGCTGCGGTTCCGGCTTTCGCTGTCTGCGCGCTCACCGCCGGCATTCTCGCCGCCCTGGCGGGCCTGGCGCAGGTCAACCCCATCTGGCTCTACGGGCCGGCCGATCCCGCGAACGCCGCGGGCACGTCGACGCCGCCGTGGTATTTCGGCTGGGTTGACGGAGCGGTACGGCTGTGGCCGGCCTGGGACATCCACCTCGGCCGGTACACGATCCCCGCTCCGTTCTGGCCGTCGGTCGTGCTGCTCAGCATCAGCTTCGCGGTACTCATCGGCTACCCGTGGATCGAGAAGCGGGCGACCCGCGACGACGCGTCTCATGACCTGCCGCAGCGACCGCGAGACGCCCCCCGGCGCACCGCGCTCGGCGTGGGCGTTCTCGCCCTGTACGGCTGCCTGCAACTCGCCGGGGGCACCGACGTGATCAGCCGCACGTTCGGCCTGTCCGCGGACGACGTGTACTGGACGTTGCGCATAGCCGTGCTCATCCTGCCGGCCCTCGCCGCCATGACGACCTACCGGATTTGCCGTTGGTCGCCGCGGCGGGACCGGGCCGTTCTGGAGGACGGCATCGAGACCGGCATCATCCATCGCCTGCCTAGCGGCGGTTACCGCGAGGAACATCGGCCGGTCGCCGCACTCGACGATCACGGCCGACCCAGAGAGCTGGACCGCGCGGGCTAGCAGCCGACTTAAATGATCTGGTTGGTGCGTTGTGGGCCTGTCATGATGCCCGGATGACGGAGCGGACGGCCGATCGTGAGGCCCTGGTCGGGGTCGCCATCGCCGGCGGTTTCGGTATCGGCTGGGCTCTCTGGGCGGCGTCCGGTTTGGCCGGCGGGGCAGCCACGGCGGTGCAGATCGCCGGGGTGGTCATCGGAGCGGTCATCGTCGCGGGTGCCCTGATCCGCCATCGCACGGTTGAACCCGACCCTGCGGCGTCGAGCAGATCTGGGCCGATGTTCCGGTCGCGTGGCTACGTCGTGTGGGTGGCGGCGGAGGTGATCGCGATCGTCGTGGGCAACGCGGTCCTCGGTGCTACTGGGCATGGCAAGTACGTCGCGCCGTGGACCGCATTCATCGTCGGCGTGCACTTCATCGGCTTCGGCCGGCTGTTCACGGCAATGTTCTATTGGGTCGGGGTGGCATTCATCGCCGCGGCGATCGTCGGCGTCGCCGTGGGCGCTGCGGGCGGCACGAGGGAGGCCGTCGAGGCCTCGACCGGGCTGATCGCCGCCGCGACCCTGTTCGTTGCCGGTGGATTGGGTTTGCAGGGGAGCAGCCGCGACTGATCAGCCGCCGCCTAGCGGACGATGTCCCCGGCCGTGGACACCATCGCGGCGGACCCGATCAGGATGGCCACCTCACCGTCGCGGGTGTCGCTGCGCGTGACCTCGGGTGTCTGCAGCCTCTTGCAGTCGTCGATTGCGGCGGCCAGCAGGTCGCGCAGCAGGGCGTCCGCGTTGGTGATGCAGGCGCGTGCGATGCCTTGTACCGCGTAGCGGACGATGGTCGGCGCTGCCTGGCGGCGGAACGACCTTTGAGACATGCAGAGATTGCGCGTGTAGCGGCGCGCCCAGGTGGCGGCGTCGGGAGCGAGGCTGAGCGCCTCACCGCTCTCTTGGCTCAGCGGCGCACCGGGGCAGCCGTCGATGTCGGCCCGCAGCCGCTCACACGTCAGCACGGCGACCGCCATGATCTGCTGTCGCTCCGCAGCCACGACTGGTAGCGCGGTTTGCGCGGCTCGTAGTGCGATGTGTAGATCGACACGCAGGTCGGTGCCGGTCAACCCGATCATGTCCGGGACGAACTCCACCAATACCTGGCGAGCCTCGTCGGAGCTGAAGTCGTTGACCTGCCGGGCGAGCTCGCCGAGCAGTGGATGCGTGCAGGCCGGATGGTCGCTCCACTTCTCGCCTGCGAGGTATGACGCGTATTCCATGACACATGCGCCATTGCGTGGCTTGCGGTGCTTTCCCCGGGACAGCAGCGGCAGAAACTCGGTTGAACGACCACGCTCCGTCGACATTCGCAACCACCCCACTCCGCGAGTGCTACCTATGAGTCTGCACCCAACGTACGGCTCCTGCCGAGTACTCGCAGGGCGATAAGCGTCGTCATTTTGCGTCGCGCACCGTCAGCACCGTCTCCAGGTAGGTCGACCGGATGGCGACGTCGCCGCTTCGGTGCGTGTCATGGTCTCGGGCGAGCGCGGCAAGGTCGGCGGCGAGCTTGCTCTGCTCGGTGCCGTCGAGCGCCTGGAAGGCCTTCAGCGTCGGGCCGTACCAACGGCGAAAGAAGGTCACGTAGTCCTCCGCCGAGCTGAACCGGAATGTGTACGCCCGCTCCGTCGAATTCGCCGTGGCGATCTGGTCGCCGAACAGCTGCGTGAGGTGGTCTTCCGTTCCCCACAGCAGCGGCGAGGCGAGCCCGGCCGGCGGCGCGACGTATCGCGCGACGACACCGAACATCTGCCCGATGAACCCATCCGGCGTCCACGACGCCAGGGCGATCCGTCCGCCCGGTCGGGCGACCCGCAGCATCTCGGCGGCGGTCCGCCGGTGTTCGGGCGCGAACATCGTCCCGAACACCGATAGCACCGCGTCGAATTCGTCGTCGCCGAACGGCAGCGCTTCCGCGTCCCCGTCGCGGAACTCCGCGTCGAGCCCTTCCGCCACGGCGCGCTCCCGCGCCGACTCGAGGAGCGCCGGCACGTAGTCGACGCCGATTGCGGTGGCGCCCGAACGTGCGGCGGCGAGGGTCGCATTGCCGTTGCCGCACGCCACATCAAGCACGCGCCAGCCGGCATGCAGGTCCGCGGTCGCTGCCAGCAGCTCGCTCACCAGCACGATGCGGGAAGCGACGGTGGTGTAGTCGCCGCTCGCCCAGGTCTGCTGCTGGCGAGCCTTCACCAACGAGAGATCCGGTTGGGTCGACGTCGTGATAGTCATGCCAATTCTCCTTGTCTGAAACGGCTTCGTGGTCCGCTACAGCAAGAATCTGTGCCCGCCGACATGCGCGACGAGTAGCGGTTCCGTACCGCCCGCGGCGGCGGAGCGCGGAGTGCGAACCCGGACAGAAGGTCGCGGAAGACGCCGGCAACGCTCGACAGTTGCTGGCTCGACGAGGTACAACTTTCGTACTAGTCCGCCGTCCGGCCGCGAACGAAAGTTGTCGACGTGACCCGCTATACCGACTACTGCCCAGTCGGCACCGGCATCGAGGTGCTCGGCGACCGCTGGACGCCCCTCGTGATCCGCGAAATGTCGGTCGGCGCCACAGGATTCAACGAGATACATCGCGGCATTCCGCGCATCAGTCGCACGCTGCTGTCACAACGGCTGCGCACGATGGAGAGCCGCGGCCTGGTGCGCCGGGAATCAAACGCCCATGGCCTGCCTACCAAATACACCCTTACGGAGGCCGGGCAGGAATTGGTACCGGTCGTGTGGTCGATCGGTCAGTGGGCCGCCCGCTGGCTCTACACCGATCCGGCAGAACACAACTGCGATGGTGTGTCGCTGCTGTGGCGGATGCACCAGCGCGCAGACGACCTGAACCTCCCGAAGATGCGCACAGTCGTGCACATGATCCTCACCGGTGTGGGCGGCACCGAGGGCTGGCTCGACATCGACCGCGACGGAATGACCGTTTGCAAAACTGAGCAAGGGAAAGACGTCGACCTAGTCGTCCAGGCTGACACCGGCCATATGTACAAGTGGATTTCGGGAATTTCGACGTTCCGAGATCTCGTCAGTTCTGGGCAGGTGCGGCTCATTGGACCAAGCCGTCTGGCTCGCGCATTTCCGACGTGGTTCACCCCTGCCCCGTTCGGCGAAGAACTGCGCCGCTCGTCACGACGGCTGCAAGCCCGCCCCGCCTGACGAGATTGCCCGCCGGCGGTGCGGGGAGTTAAAGCAGACGCTGCTCGCGTTCGGCGATCGCGGCGCGCAGACGCTCTGCGACAGCGGGCGACTCCTCGGCGATCGTTCGCAATTGGTGCGTCGTCAACCTGATCGCCTTTACCGGCGACGTAGCCACCACGCTTGCGGTGCGGCGCCGGTCTGATGCCATGACACCGATCTCGCCGAAGAAATCTCCCGCGGCCAGCGTGCCGAGCTTCGTCTGCCCATGCCTGACTTCCGCGCTTCCCTCCTCAATTACGTAGAAGTCCCAGGCGAGCGCGGCGTCATGGACCAGCTCCTTTCCTTCGGGCACGTCGACCTCGACCGCGTACTGCGCGATGGTCTCGAGTTGCTCCTTCGACAGCCCGTCGAAGAGTTGCAGTCCCTCAAGCCTGGCGACGTCCATGCGCGATCCCTCCGCTGACATTGACAGAGATGGTCTCACCGTGCTTCCGAACCAGAAAGGCCCGCGACTTGGTCCCGGATCTGAAGATCCCATTCTGGACGGGCCGCTTCGCCGCTACATTTCGTCGTGTGATGGACCGGTGAGAGTGCGGCTTCTCGGCGTCCGGGGCTCGACGCCGGCCCCTGGAGCAGATTTCGTCCGCTATGGCGGGCACACGTCCTGCGTCGCGATTGCGGCGGACGGCCAGCAAGCGCCGGCCATCGTGCTCGATGCGGGGACCGGGTTGCGCTCGCTCACCGGGTTGCTGCCGGGACCTGCCTATCGGGGCGCGATCCTGCTCAGCCACCTGCATTGGGACCACGTCGAGGGCATTCCCTTCTTCGTCGCCGGTGATCACGACCAGAGCGCCGTCGATCTGTACCTGCCGGAGCAGGGCGGCCGCAGCGGCCGCGACCTGCTGGCCCAGATGATGTCGCCGCCGTCGTTCCCGATCACGCCCGAAGGGCTGCGCGGCGCGTGGACGTTCAACGCGCTGCCGCCCGGGCGCATCGAGATCGGCGGCTTCAGCGTGACGGCTGCTGAGGTCGCCCACAAGGGCGGGCGGACCTACGGATTCCGGGTCGAGGATGCTTCCGGTTCGCTGGCCTACCTTCCCGATCACGCACCGGTGCAGGGCTGCTCCGACGAGCTGCGGGCCATGATCCGCGGGGTGGACGTGCTGCTGCACGACGCCCAGTTCCTGGAGAGCGAACGCGTGACGGCCGACCTGTTCGGCCACGCGACCGTGGACGAGGCGATCAATCTGGCGACCGACGCGAAGGCCGGCACATTGGTGCTGACGCATCACGCGCCAGGGCGGACCGATGCGCAGCTCGACGCGCTCGCCTACGAGCTTGCGGCGCCGATGCCGCTGATCGTTGCCGCAGAGGGCCAGCACCTCGATATTCCCGGCTGATCTCTATCGCCGACAATCCCGCACATTTGTCATCCTCTCTTGACAGCGCTGCAGCATCACGCGACAGTCGCACGCAATAGGCTTTGGCACGGGGGGTCAACGTCATGGCCAAGTCGGCTGCCACTGTTTTTACGCGTTTGTCGTGGATCGTGCTTGCCTGCGCGGCGCTGATCGGCGCGATGCTCGTCGCGACCACTCCGACAGGTGCTGCGTCGCCGCCGGCGCCGACCGGCATCACGGCCGCCGCGTCGACGGACAACTCAACTCTGGGCGGCGTGGTCCCGGCAGTGCTCGTGGCGACGGGGAGCCCCTTCACGCTGACGGTGACCCTGACGCCGGCCGGCGCGGCGTTCAACACCGATACTGCCCTCACATTGACGCCGTCACTCGCGTCCGGTGCCCGCCCGGGCGGCAGTTTCAGCCCGGCGTCGATCGTCATGCCGAAGGGCGTCAACGCGGCCCAGTTCCTCGTCTCCTACTCTGCGGTTGACAACGGCGTTCAGGTAACGGTCGCCGTGGCCAAGGCGAACGGCAAGAGCAGTCTGGTCACGCCGGGCACGACAGCGGCGTTCGACGTTCTGAAGACGGTCGACATCTTCCCGTCAAACGACCCGTCGCTCGGTACCGGACTCGGCATCGGAAACGACGGCTGTTCGCAGAACACCACCGAGCCCGAGTGCGGCGTGGCCATCCTTCCCAGTGGGATCTCCTCGCAGAACGGCGCTCTCTCGCTGGGCGCGTGCACGCCCGACCTCGGATGCACCGCCGGAAGTCAGGTAGTGCAGTTGATCGCCGACCTCGGGGCTGCCTACAGCCCGACGAACCCGGCGACGATGATCTTCCGCTGCTCGAAGCAACTCTGCCGGGGCATGGGTGTCAATGCCTACACGCTGAAGGTGAGCTTCTCGGCGAGCGGTCCGCTGAATCTCGTGTCGGCACCGTGTGTCACCAAGGGCGTGGCGCTCGACGCTGC
>JBPYES010000496.1:0-9029 GCA_051984825.1 Jatrophihabitantaceae bacterium | reverse complement strand
TCTCCGTCTGGTACTCGACGTGCGCGATGGAGATCGTGATACCACGCTGCTTCTCCTCCGGCGCCTTGTCGATCTGGTCGAACGGCGTGAACGGGTTGACGTCCGGGTACTTGTCGTGCAGGACCTTGGTAATGGCAGCCGTGAGCGTCGTCTTGCCATGGTCGATGTGACCGATGGTGCCGATGTTGACGTGCGGCTTGGTCCGCTGGAACTTCGCCTTCGCCACTTCTGGTACTCCCTCTTTTCGGTTTCTAGGGTCTTACTCGCCGGTTGCCCGAGCGATGATCTCCTTGGCCACGTTCCCCGGAACCTCGGCGTAGGAGTCGAACTGCATCGTGTAGCTCGCCCGGCCCTGCGTCTTCGACCGGAGGTCGCCGACGTAACCGAACATCTCCGACAGCGGCACCAGCGCCTTGACGACGCGGGCGCCCCCACGCTCCTCCATCGCCTGGATCTGGCCGCGCCGCGAGTTGAGGTCGCCGATCACGTCGCCCATGTTCTCCTCGGGCGTGGTGACCTCGACGGCCATCATCGGCTCGAGCAGCACCGGCTGCGCCTTGCGCGCCGCCGCCTTGAGCACCATTGAGCCGGCGATCTTGAACGCCATCTCCGACGAGTCGACCTCGTGGTACTGCCCGTCGAGCAGGCTGAGCTTCAGGCCCACCAGCGGGTAGCCGGCCAGGACGCCGTACTGCATGGCCTCCTGGGCGCCCGCGTCGACGGACGGGATGAACTCCTTGGGCACCCTCCCGCCGGTCACCACGTTCGCGAACTCGTAGCTCGGGCCGTCGGGGGTCATCGCCAGCGGCTCGAGCTTGACGACTACCTTCGCGTACTGCCCGGAGCCACCGGTCTGCTTCTTGTGGGTGTACTCCTCCTTGTCGACAGTGCGCCGGATCGTTTCCCGGTAAGCCACCTGCGGCTTGCCGACGTTGGCCTCGACCTTGAACTCGCGGCGCATCCGGTCGACCAGGATCTCCAGGTGCAGCTCGCCCATGCCGGAGATGACGGTCTGCCCGGTTTCCTCGTCGGTGCGCACCTGGAAGGTCGGGTCCTCCTCGGCGAGCTTCTGGATGGCGGTGCCGAGCTTTTCCTGGTCGCTCTTCGTCTTCGGCTCGATGGCCACGTAGATGACCGGGTCGGGGAAGGTCATCGACTCGAGGACGATGGGCTTCTGCGGGTCGGCCAGGGTGTCGCCCGTGGTCGTCTGCTTAAGCCCGGCGACGGCGATGATGTCGCCGGCGCCAGCACGCGGCAGCTCCTCCCGCTTGTTGGCGTGCATCTGGTAGATCTTGCCGATGCGCTCCTTGCGGTCCTTCGTCGAGTTGAGGACCTGCGAACCGTTCTCCAGCACGCCGGAGTAGACGCGCACGTAGGTGAGCTTTCCCAGGTGCTGGTCGGTGGCGATCTTGAACGCGAGCGCCGACAGCGGCTCGGACTCGTTGGCCATCCGGTGCGCTTCGGACACGCCGTCCATCAGCAGCCCGTCCACACGCGGCACGTCCAGCGGCGAGGGCAGGTAGTCGATCACGGCGTCGAGCAGCGGCTGAACGCCCTTGTTCTTGAACGCCGAGCCGGCCAGGACCGGGTTGAGCTGGCCCGCGATCGTCGCCCGCCGGATCGCCGCCTTGAGCGTCGCGTCGGACAGCTCCTCGCCGCCGAGGTAGGCCTCGAGGATCTGCTCGTCGTTCTCGGCGAGCGTCTCGAGCAACTTCTCCCGCCACTCGTTCGCCTGATCGACGAGCTCGGCCGGAATCTCCTCGACGGTGTAGTCCTCGCCCTTCTTGGTCTCGCCGCGCCACACCAGCGCGCGCATGCCCAGCAGGTCGACGACGCCGACGAAGTCCGCCTCAGCGCCGATCGGCAGCTGCAGCACGAGCGGGGTCGCTGCCAGCCGGTCGACCATCATCTGCACGCACCGGAAGAAGTCGGCGCCGGTGCGGTCCATCTTGTTGACGAAGCACATCCGCGGGACGTGGTACTTGTCCGCCTGCCGCCAGACCGTTTCGGTCTGCGGTTCGACGCCCGCCACTCCGTCGTACACGGCGATTGCGCCGTCGAGAACGCGCAGGTTGCGCTCAACCTCGACGGTGAAGTCGACGTGGCCGGGCGTGTCGATCAGGTTGATCGTGTTGCCCTTCCACGTGCACTTGGTGGCCGCGGACGTGATGGTGATGCCGCGCTCTTGCTCCTGCTCCATCCAGTCCATGACGGCGGCGCCGTCGTGGACCTCGCCGATCTTGTAGGTGATGCCGGTGTAGAACAGGATGCGCTCGGTCGTCGTGGTCTTGCCCGCGTCGATGTGCGCCATGATCCCGATGTTGCGGGTCCTGGCGAGTTCGGCGTTGCTGGCCATGATTCCTTCTCTAGCTTGTGGCTTTTGTTACCAGCGGTAGTGCGCGAAGGCGCGGTTGGACTCGGCCATCTTGTGGGTGTCCTCCCGACGCTTGACGCTCGCGCCCAGGCCGTTACTGGCGTCGAGCAGCTCGTTCATGAGCCGCTCGGTCATCGTCTTCTCACGGCGCTGCCGGGCGTAGCCGACCAGCCAGCGCAGCGCCAGGGTGGTGTTGCGGGGAGCCTTCACCTCGACGGGCACCTGATAGGTGGCACCGCCGACGCGGCGGCTCTTCACCTCGAGGGTGGGCTTGACGTTGTCGAGGGCGCGCTTGAGCGTGACGACCGGGTCGGTGCCGGTCTTCTCTCGGCACCCCTCGAGGGCGCCGTACACAATGCGCTCGGCGGTGGACCGCTTGCCGCGCAGCAGCACCTTGTTCACGAGCTGCGTGACAACCGGCGAGTCATAAACCGGGTCGACCACCAGCGGACGCTGGGGCGCCGGGCCCTTGCGTGGCATGCTGCTTTACCCCTTCTCCCGCTTCGCGCCGTACCGGCTGCGTGCTTGCTTGCGGCCGCGCACGCCCTGAGTGTCGAGCGAGCCGCGGATGATCTTGTACCGAACACCGGGCAGGTCCTTCACCCGGCCGCCACGGACCAGCACGATCGAGTGCTCCTGGAGGTTGTGGCCGACCCCCGGGATATAAGCGGTGACCTCGATGCCGCTCGTCAGCCGGACACGGGCAACCTTGCGCAGCGCCGAGTTCGGCTTCTTCGGGGTCGTCGTGTACACCCGCGTACAGACGCCACGACGCTGCGGAGAGCCCTTGAGAGCGGGCGTCTTCGCTTTCCCGATCTTGTCCTGGCGGCCCTTGCGGACCAGTTGCTGGATCGTAGGCATGCGGCCTGCAATCTCCTCGTGTCGAGTCGTGTCGAACGGCTTGCCGGGTGCTGTTTTGTGGTTGGTGCCTGCGTGGTACTGGGTGATACTCGCCCTCACCGGTCCCCGAGGTCGGGCGTGTCGCACCCCTTCCTGCAGGCCAGCCCGACGAAACTCGCCGGTCCGGACGGTGAGCCGTGCCGCCCACGGCGCCGGCGTTGTTGCCGGTGCGCCGCTGTGCGGGCACAGAACGACGACCCGGATCGCTCCGGGTCCGCGTGCCTAGACTACCCGTGCACCCGCATCGGCGCAAAAGCGGCCCCGGTCGGGCAGAGGCCGCTAGCGTGACGCGGGTGAGGCGCTCCGCCCTGATGGGCCCGGCGGTGCTCGTCGGTCTGCTCACGGCATGCGGCTCGTCCGGTCACACCGCGGGCGACTCGGGGCAAACCGGGCCGCCGCAGTTGTACGTGACGGCGCCGGGCTGGGGCGATTCGGCATTCGCATGCAAGGACGAGGCCCATCTGGGCCACTCCCCGCCCGTGCGGTGGAGCGCCGGACCGGCAGGCACCGCGGGCTACGCGATCACGGTCATCGATCCGGACGCGCACAACTTCGTCCACTGGGTGCTGCTCGACCTGCCGCCGTCGACGAGGGCGCTACCCGAGGGGGTGAGCGCGCTGCCGGCCGGGGCTCGCACACTCGACAACGGGTTCGGCAAGCCCGGCTACGGCGGACCGTGCCCGCCACTCGGGACGACGCACCACTACGTGCTCACCGTCTGGGCAGTCACGGACCACCCGGCAAGCGTGGCCGGGATCGAGCACGACGTCCTGGCCTCCGGTGCCGTCACCACCGCGTACACGCGCTAGGGCGAGAACGCCCTATCCCTTGACGGCCCCGGTGAGCCCGCCGACGATGCGCCGCTGGGCGAACACGAAGAACGCCAGCGCCGGCAGCATCGAAAGCGCAGTGAACGCCAGGATGCGGGCGGTGTCCTGCGTGTATTCGGTCTGGAGATTTACCACTCCGAGCGGCAGCGTGTAGTGCTGCTGGTCGTTGAGCACGAGCAACGGCAGGAAGTAGTAGTTCCACGTCGTGACGAACGCGAGGATCGACACGGTCGCCAGCGCCGGTGCGGAAAGCGGCAGCAACACCCGCCAGAAGAAGCCGAGCCGGGTCGAGCCGTCCACCACAGCCGCGTCCTCGAGCTCGGCGGGGATCGCGTGCATGAACGGCCGCAGGATGATGATCGTGATCGGCAACTGGAACGCCGCCTCGGCGATCGCGAGGCCGTAAAGGTTCTCCAGCAGGCCGAGGCGCTTCATCGTCAGAAACAGCGGCAGCGAGGCGACGGCGATCGGGAACAGCAGGCCGATCGCGAACAGCGTATAGACGACCTCGCGCCCCCTGAACTTGTAGCGGGACAACGCGAACGCCGCCATGGCGCCGAGCGCGACCGCCAGCACAGTGGCGATGGCGGCCACGAGCGCGCTGTTGCCGAAATAGGTCCAGTAGTCGCCCGAGGTCAGGATGTCCTTGTAGTTGCTGAACACCCAGTGATGGGGTAGGCCCGCCGGTGCTTCATTGATGTCCGCTGTCGTCCGGAAGCCGCCCAGCACGACGTAAAGCAGCGGCACGATGGTGACCAGAATGATCACCACAGCTGCCGCATACGCCGCAACCGTACCCCAAGGTACGGATCGCTGCTTACTTGCCGCGGCAGTCATGCGGCCCTCCTGGTCAGCGCACCCTGGATGTCACGCCGCAGCGCAAACCGCTGGTAGAACACGGCGAACACGAAGCAGATCACGAAAAGGATCACGGTGACGGCGCTGCCGTATCCATACGAATAGCGCTGGTAGCCGTGCTCGAACATGTACGTCGCCATGGTCGTCGGTGCGTCGGCCGGAGCGTTCTGCGTCAGCACCCACACCATGTCGAACTGCTGCAGCGATCCGATCACCGTCAGGAAGACCCAGATCCGGAGGGTCGGCCCGAGCAGCGGCAACACGACGAGCCGGGTCGACTGCCACGGCGTCGCGCCGTCGATGGCGGCTGCCTCGCGCAGCTCGCCGGGAATGCCCTGTAGTCCGGCGAGCAGGAGGATGATGCCGAAGCCGATGTACTTCCAGGTCAGCACCACGAACACCGTGTAGAACACCAGGTCCTGGCTGCCCAGCCAGTCGTGGATGAGACTCTGCAGTCCGGCATTTTTCAGCGTCTGGTTGACCACGCCGTCCGGCTGCAGCATCAGCAGCCAGACCACCGCGGTAATCGCCTCGGCGATCACGTACGGCGCGAACACCACCAGGCGCAGGAACGCCCGCCCGTGCATCTTGCGATTCAGCAGCAGGGCCAGCCCGACGCTCAGCGGGCCCTGGATGAGCAGCGACAACGCAACGAGCTTGAGATTGTTCAAGATCGCGTGACGGAAGGTCGGATCGGAGAGCGCGGTGTGGTAGTTACGGAAGCCCACGTAGTCGGTGAGCGGGCCGAAGCCGTGATAGCTGTAAAAGCTGTAGTAGACGGCGACGACGATCGGCGCGAGCACGAAACCGGCGAACAGCAGGAGCGCCGGCCCGAGCAACACGATCAGTTCGAACCGGGTGCGCAGGCTGGTTCGGCGGCGCCGCGCCGGCCGTGCCATGGCACGGCCGGCCTCGCGGGTCGTCTTCGGAGGAGCGGCAGTAACCATTCCTGCTATTGCTGCGCGGCGGCCTTGGCGACCGACTTCGGAATGTCCTCCGCCGAGCCCTTACCGGCGAAGAAGTCGGAGATCGCCTTGTTGAGCGCCAGGCCGACGTCGGTCGTGAGCGCCTGGTCGAAGTACAGCTGGTTGTACTGGGTGTCCTTCAGGTAGTTCTCGGCCACCTTGAGCGTCGGGTCCGTGATCGCGGAGACGGCGGCCGGGTTGGACGGAAGGGTCGCCGTCGTCGTCTGCACGAGCTTGATCTGCACGTCCGTGCTGGAGATGTACTTCAGGAAGTCCGGGCACGCGTCCGTCGCCTTGCTGGTGCACGAGAAGCCGTCACCGCCGCCGAGGGCCGCGCGCTGGTCGCCCTGGCCGCCGCTGACCGCCGGGAACGGGAACCAGCTGAGCTTGCTCGCGTAGTTCTTGTCGTGTGTCAGCGGAATCATCGTTGGGAGCTCCCAGTCGCCCTGTAGTTCCATGGCGGCCTTGCCGTTGGCAACCAGACCGGCTGAGCTGCCCGCGCCCTGCTGAGCGGACGTGGCCAGGTAGCTGGGCTGGAACGGCTTGGTGGCGAGGAAGGTCTGGAGATCCTGGCCGGCCTTGACGAAGCACGGGTCGTCGAACTTCTGGTTCTTGATGCCGTCCTGGACGGTGTTCTGCGGGCACTCGCGCAATACGAAGTAGTCGTACCAGAACGCGTCCGGCCACTGGTCCTTGCTGCCGACCGCAATCGGGGCGATGCCCTTCGCCTTCAGCTTGGAAACGTCGGCGTTCAGCTCGTCCATGGTGGTCGGCGGGGACGTGATGCCGGCTTGCTGGAAGAGGTCCTTGCGGTACCAGAACCCGACTACGTGCAGGTCGTACGGGATGCCGTACTGCTTGCCGTCAAGCTGCCAGCCCTTCGCGGCGTTGCCGATCTGTTGATTGACCCAGGGCGCCACGGCCTGGGTTATGTCCATGACCTTGCCCGACTGCAGTTGGGTGATCAGCGCGCCGCCGCCCCACTGGTTGTACAGGCTCGGCGGGTTGCTGCCCTGCAGGGCGAGCGGGACCTTGGCCTTCAATTGTTCGTTCTGGATCGGCTGGATCTTGAATGAGACATTCGGATGGGCCGCGTGATAGGCGTCGGCGATCTGCTGCCAGGTCTTACGACCCGGATCCTGGTTGGCGTTGTGCCACCAGGTGAGCGTGACGGGCGCGGCGCTGCTCGAACCGCCGCCGGTATTACTGCTAGTGCCGCTTCCACCACCGTTGCCGCTCGAGCTCTTGCTGCTACTGCTGCATGCCGCGACCAGTGTCGCTGTCGCCACAAGTGCCAGAGCGGCCGTGGTCCGGATCGTGCGCATATGTGTCATCTCCTCGCCGCCGTCTGGGCCGTAAGGCCCGCGATGCCGGAGAGTTTGCGCGCGTGCCTCTGCGAATGTCAATCGTTGTCGATAACGTTTTACACAGCTATCCTCGCCCGGTGCAGCCGAGTAGCCGAGTCACCATACGCGACGTCGCCGCGCGGGCCGGCGTCTCGGTCGCCACGGTCTCCAAAGTCATCAATCAGCGCTACGGCGTCTCTGCGACCACGTACGCGCACGTGCAAGCGGTGATCGCGGAGCTGGGCTATGAGGCGAGCCTGGTCGCGCAGAGCCTGCGCAATCACCGCACCAACGTGATCGGCATCCTGGTCGCCGACCTGGAGCCGTTCAGCGCCGAGCTGCTCAAAGGCGCGGCCGACGCGATCCGCGGCTCCGGGTTCGAGATGGTGGTCTACTCGGCCGGCGGGCTGGCCGATGATCACGTCGGCTGGGAGCGGCGCTACCTGTCCCGGCTGAGCGGCACGCTCATCGACGGGGCGGTGCTGGTCACGCCAACCGTGGTGGACGTGAACTACGGTGCGCCGATCGTGGCCATCGACCCGCACACCGGCCAGTCCGGGCTGCCCACCATCGACTCGGACAACCTGCGCGGCGGGCAGCTGGCCACCGCGCACCTGCTCGGCCTGGGCCACCGCCGGATCGCCATGCTCACCGGGCGGCCCGACCTGGAATCCTCCCGGCTCCGCGAGCAGGGCTACCGGCAGGCCATGGCGGCGGCCGGGGTCCCGGTCAGCGAGGAACTGGTGCTGGTCGGCGGGTACGACGCGCCGACCTCGGCGGAATGCACCCGGACGCTGCTGACCAGCCCGGAACCGCCAACGGCCATCTTCGCGGCCAACGATGTGTCGGCCATCGCGGCCATCCAGGCCGCGGTCAGCCTGGGCCTGCGGGTACCGGCTGACCTGTCCGTGGTGGGCTTCGACAACATCCCGGAGTCGGCGCTGTGCTCGCCCCCGCTGACCACGGTCAACCAGCCGATCCGGCAGATGGGCGAGCGGTCCATCCAGTTGCTGCTCCGGCTGATGCGCGGGGATCACGTCGAGGTCACCCACATCACGTTGCCGACCGATCTGGTCGTGCGGCAGTCAGCCCGGGCCCGGTAGCTGCCTGCTGGGCCACGGCCGGCCGGTGGCGGCCCAGCCCGCGCCGCCGCCCACTTCGCCAACCAAGCGGGGTCTGCACAGACAGCGGCGCAACGCCATCAGCACCGACCAAGAGCGAGGCGGGCCATGTCTGACCACATCGAGATCATCAGGCGCTTCGAGCACGCGTTCCGCGCGGCCGACCAGGCGACGATCGACGAGCTCAGCCACCCGGGTTTGGTCGACCACAATCCCGCGCCGGGCCATCAGCCGACGCTGGCCGGCTTCAAGGAGAAGGTCGCGGAGTTCAAGACGCTCTTCCCCGACCTGACGGAAGACCTGCAGGACATCATCGGCAGCGGCGACACCGTCGCTACCCGGTGGGTGGTGGCCGGTTCGCTGCAGCAGGACTTTATGGGCATCCCGGCCGCCGGCCAGCCGGTCAGGGTTGAGGGGATGAACTTCTACCGCCTCAAGGACGGCCGGGTGACCGACATCTGGACGCAGTTCGACGGCGTGGCGCTGATGCAGCAACTCGGCGCCATCCCGGCCTGACGCCCGGGCGGGCCGGCCCGGACGGCAGGCCTTAGCGGATGGGTGGTGGTTTGCCTTCGGCGGTGGCGACCAGGGCAGGATCCCAGGCGCAGGCGGCGCAGGCCTGGCGGAACGCGGAC
>JBPYES010000495.1:0-9589 GCA_051984825.1 Jatrophihabitantaceae bacterium | reverse complement strand
GGTACCTCACCGTCGAGCAGGGCCGTCGCGCCGTGCGTCGACGACGTGAGCGGGACGGCCCGTAGTGCGGGCAGCACGCGCAGCATCGCCGGCAGCGTGTCCGCCGGGATCTCCAGCCGGAACTGGTGGATCGGCTCGTACACCTGGGTGCCCGCCCGCCGAAGCGCGTCCATCAGCACGAGCGGGGTGAGGCCACGGAAGTCTGCGCCGGTGCTCGACATGCTCTTGTCGAAGCCCTGGTGAGCGTGGCTCTGCCGCGGGGCGTAGCCGGAGTGCGTCATCGTGACCGTGCAGTCGGTGACCTGCCAGCCGAAGAGGCCCTGCCGCAGCGTCTCCTGCACGGTGTCCTCGACTGCCTTGAAGAAGGCCGCAGGCATCGACCCGAGCTCGACCCCGAGCCGGAACTGCACACCGCTCCCGGCCGGCGCCGGCGCGACGCGTAAGCCCACGGTCGCGAGGAAGGGGTTGGGATCCACCCCGAGCAGCTCGAACGCCTCACCGATTCCGGCCGGACGCTCGATGCAGATCGTGGTCGTCTCGCGGAACGTCACGTCCACGCCGTACTCGGCGGCAAGCGTCGCCTGGATGACCTCCTTCTGCACCTCACCGTAGAGCGATACGAACAGCTCGCCGTTCTGGCGCAGATTGATCAGCGGGTCCTGTTCGGCGAGTTCCGTCAGCGCCGCCTGGAGGGTGCCCCGCTCGGACGGGCGCACCGGCGACACGACGGTCTCAAGGGTCGGCGGCGCGAAGTGGTGCCGCTGGGCACGCGGTGGCGGCACACCGATCCGGTCGCCCACGCGAAGATCGAGTCCGGACACTTGGCCGATCCGTCCCGCTGCGACGAGCCCGCGGCGTACCGCCGTCCCCCGCTCGAACACCTTCAGCCCGGTGATCTTGCCGCGCCGGTCGAGGCCGTAGCCCACCTCGTCGCGAACGCGCAGCGTTCCCGCGAACATCCGCACGTATGCGATCTTCTCTCCGGCCGGCCCCCGCTCGATCTTGAAGGCGGTACCCGAGACCGGGCCGCCGGTCCCGCTACCCGTCGGCAGCAGTTCGGCGAGGCCGGCGCTCAGCGACTCCACGCCGGCCCCGGTGATGGCCGAGCCGAAGAACACCGGGTACACCAGCGCACGCCGGGTCTGCGCGCGGAGCTCGTGGCGCAGGCGGTCGGGGGAGAGCGAGCCGTCGAGGTATGCGGCGAGCAGCGCGTCGTCGTGGGCGGTGAGTACCTCAGCCAACTGCGCCGCCGCGGGCCCGTCCGCCACGAACGACGCGGCGCGACTGCCCGCCGCCGTGACCGAGCCCATGGTGACGATCGCGGGTGTCAGCTTTTCGGCGATGCTGTGCCGCACGCGGTCCGGGTCGGCGCCGCCACGGTCGATCTTGTTCACGAAGATCACGGTCGGGATGCGCAGCCGCTGCAGGGTGCGCATCAGCACCCGTGTCTGCGCCTGCACACCCTCGACGGCGGAGACCACGAGTACCGCGCCGTCAAGCACGTTCAGCACCCGCTCGACCTCGGCGATGAAGTCCGGGTGGCCGGGTGTGTCGATGAGGTTCACAGTGACGCCGGCGATCTCGAACGAGACGACGGCGGACTTGATCGTGATGCCGCGGGCGCGTTCCAGGGACAGGGTGTCGGTCTGGGTGCTGCCGCGGTCGACGCTGCCGATCTCGCGGATGACGCCGGCGTTGTAGAGGAGTCGTTCCGTCAGGCTGGTCTTACCGGCGTCGACATGCGCCAGGATTCCCAGGTTCAGCGTGCGCACTGCGGGTCATGTCCTTCGGGTAGGCGAATAGCAGCTGGGTGGACATGAGAGCTGCACGCATGGGCTCAGTGCAGCAGAGCGCCGGGCTCAGTGGCAAGACATTTACGATTCGCCGGTGAGCAGCCGAGCAGCGATCGTCGTGACGGGGACGGAAGTGCTCACGGGCCGGGTCGTCGACCGCAACGGGCCGTGGCTCGCCGAGCGGTTGCGCGTCGACGGGGTCGACGTCGCGTACGTCCTCGTGGTGGGCGATCGGCCGGACGACCTGCGCGCCGCGCTGCGCTTCGCGCGGGATTCCGACCTGATCGTGACGTCCGGCGGCCTGGGCCCTACCGCGGACGACCTGACCGCGGAGATCGTTGCCGACGTGCAGGGCCGCCCGCTCCGCCTCGACGTGGCCCTGGAACGCCGCATCGCCGCGATCGTCGATCGCCTGAGCGCCGGGCGCGGCTGGCGGCTTGATCCGGAGGCGACGGCCGCGGCAAACCGCAAGGAGGCTCTCGTCCCGGTAGGCGCCACGGTGCTCGAGCCGGTCGGCACCGCGCCTGGGCTCGTGGTGCCGGTCGCCGAGGGCCGGGACGGACCCCCGGTCGTCGTGCTGCCCGGACCGCCCTTCGAGCTACAGGCGATGTGGCCGGCGGCGCGCGCAGATCCCGCCGTCCAGAGGGCGCTGGCGCACCGTGCCGAGCTGCGGCAGCGCACCTTGCGGCTGTGGGGCACGCCGGAGTCCGAGCTTGCGGCAACTTTGCGGGACGCGTCCGCGCAGCTGGCGGGCTTGGAGATCACGACCTGCCTCCGCGACGGCGAACTGGAGATCGTCACCCGCTACGGGGTCGCCGCCGAGCCGGCGTACCGCGCCTTCGCCGCGCTGATCGCCGCGGCGTACCCGGAGACGCTGTTCTCGCCGGACAGGCGCACGGTCGACGACATCGTCGCGGACGGGCTGCTCGAGCGGGGCTGGACCATCGGTACGGCCGAATCGTGCACCGCCGGACTGCTTGCCGCGCGCCTGACCGAACGGCCCGGCTCCTCGGCGTACGTACTCGGCGGCGTCGTCGCATATGCGAATTCGGCCAAGCAACAACAGCTCGGTGTCCCCGCGGGGCTGATTGAGAGCGTCGGCGCGGTGAGCCCAGAGGTGGCGGAGGCCATGGCGGTCGGCGCGCGGAGACAACTGGGCGCCGACATCGGCATTGGCATCACGGGCATCGCCGGCCCGGACGGTGGAAGTGCGGCCAAGCCCGTCGGGCTCGTGCACCTGTGCGTGGTCGGCGCCGGACCGGCGTTGGCACGCCGAGTCACGCTGCCCGGGGCGCGCGGCGAGGTACGCCGCCGTGCCGTCGTCGTCGCGCTGCATCTGCTCCGGAAGGTGCTCGAACGCTAAGACGACTCCGTGTCGCCCCGTCGGATGAACCGTGTCCACACGCGCTGCTCCGGCCGGCGGATCTCCAATTTGGCCGCCGCACGCAGCGCCCGCATGTCGGGGTCGGTCAGTGGCGGGGCGGCGATGCTGCGCGGCCACAGCCGGCGGATGCGCACGACGTCGGCCTCTATCGCGTACACGGTGACCGTCGCCTGAAGCGCGAACCACGCCAGCAGGCCCAGCACGACACCGAACGTGCCGGCGATGGACTGGGCGTGCCGCAGATAGTGCTTCACGACAAATCCAGCCACGGTGAGCAAGATCTGCCACGCGACGCCGGAGAGCACGGCGCCGACCAGGAGGTCGCGGCCGCGCACGGACGGCGCAGTTCCCAGCCGGAACGCCGCCCAGAACAGGCCGACGGCGACCAGCGTCGACAGCGCGAAGAACAACACGCGCCATCCCAGCCCGTCCACGCCAAGATCGCGCGCCGCTCCGGCGACGGCACTCGCGGCAGCTGTCGCGACTACGCCGATTGCGAGCAGCACGAGGAGACCCAGGCTGCGCAAGGAGTTCCATGGGAAGCCGGGTCGGTCGACCTTGGGCACCGCCCACACCGTGTTGAGCATGTGCTGTGCCGCGTTCGCAAGGCCACGGCCGCCAAGCAGCGCAACGATCAGGCCGATCACCAGCGCCGGACCGGAATGGTGCAGCGACGAGACGCCGACCTGCGAGTGCAGCTGCGGACCGATGATCGGGAACTCGCTCAGCGCCGAGTTGGTGATCCGGTGCTGAAGCGCGGGATTATCCGCAAGTACGAGGCCGAGGATGCCCGACATCGCCAGCAGCAATGGAAACGTCGCGAGGAACGCGAAGTACGTCAGCAATGCGACCAGATAGGACGCCTCGTCGTCGCCGAACTTCTTGATGACGCCGAACACGTAGCCCGGGACGGTGTGCCGCTGTTGCCAGGCGTCAACTGTCCGGATCGCGCGCTCGACCCGGTTCACGCCCGATCCAGATCACGCGTAAGGGCCGACGATGCGCGCCAACCTGTTCAGCATCATGATGCTCGGGTAGCGGTCCTGGCTGATCTTCTCCATCAGGACATGTGCCAGTTCGACGCGCTCGTGCCCGAGCATCGTCTGCTCGAGCAGGTCCAGCATCTGCGTGCTCGGGTAATGGTCACCGCGGACCGTGTCGAGCATGAGCGCGTAGAACTCGTCGTGCAGGCTTAGCCGTTCCTCCGGGTCTGTCATCGCCTTCCCTCCTAGTCGCACACGGTCCTTCGTGGCTTACCCGCTCGGCTCCCGTGTTAAGCGATCTTGGTGATCGGGTAGCCCAGCCCTAAGCCGAGTGCCAGCCGGCGGCACATCGGCCTGCAACAGGATTGAGGTGACTGCGTTGTCCGAGAACGGCGCGCGCGCCGACGGAGCGATCGGTGGGCTCGTGCGCGACGCGGCACGGCAGTTCGCTGAGCTCAGTGGGCTGGAACCGGAACGGATCAGTGGGGTGCGGTCGTCCGAGAAGGGCTGGTCGATCCTCATCGATGTCGTCGAGCTCGAACGGATACCGGCAACGACGAGCGTGATGTGCACCTATCGCGTGGACGTCGACAGCGACAAGCAGCTCACCGGCTTCGAGCGGATACGCCGGTACATCCGCTCGAGCACGGACTGAAGCAGGAGACGAGACGCATGACCCAGACGAACGGCAGCTTGGCTGTCCAAAACCGTGGCGCGCTGGCCCGGCCGGCGCCGGCCACGCTTGCCGACGTCCTGGAGCGGGTACTCGACAAGGGTGTCGTCATCGTCGGCGACATCGGCGTCACCCTGCTCGATATCGAGCTGCTGACGCTACGGCTACGACTTGTCATCGCATCTGCCGATACGGCCGAGCGGCTGGGAATCGACTGGTGGAAAGGGGAGAGCTTCTTCAGCTCGAACACACAGGAGCTCGAGAAGCAAAACCGTGAGCTTTCCGAGCGCGTCGCCCAGCTGGAGCAGAAGGCGTGATCATGCTCTACGTCTACGGGATCGTGGATGCCGACGCCCCCGTACCCGCCATGGATGGCCTGCGGCTGACCAGCAGCGGGCGCGTCGCCGCTGTCCACAGCGAGATGCAGTCCGCCGAGCTCGAGGGCCTCGAGCAGGATCTGTCCGAGGACGGGCGGCTCGCGGTTCTCGCACGACGGCACGACGATGTCGTGCGGACGCTGGCCGACGCCGGCACCGTGCTACCCGTTCGGCTCGGCACGGCCTTCCCTGACAACGCGGCACTGGCTGCGGTGCTCGCCGATGCAGAACCCAGCCTGGCTGTGGAACTGGACCGGATACGCGGGCGCCATGAGTGGGAGCTACGCGTTCGGGTGAATCGGCCTGCCGCGCCGTCGGAGTCATCGGGCACCGCGTACCTGATGGCCCGCCGTGACGAGGCGCGGGCCCGGGACGGTCTGCGAGAGGCCCTGGCCTCTGTCGACCAGACGCTGCAAGGTTTCGCCGACGCGGCCACCGGGCCGGAGCCCGCAGCAACAGGGATGTCCCGCTCGTACCTGGTACCGGACACGCTGGCCGCCGGGTTCGCCGCCGCCATCTCGGCAGCGGCCGACGAGCTCGAGAGCCGCGGCTGCGTAGCGCGGCTGTCCGGCCCACTCCCGCCGTACCGCTTCGTTTCGGTACGCCTGGAGGTGGGAAGCCTTGCCTGAGCAGCAAATCGCAACGCTGGACGGACTCGTCGACGCGCTCGACCGAGTGCTGGAAACCGGCGCCTCCGTCGCCGGCGACCTGATCGTGTCCGTCGCGGACGTCGAGCTCATTCGCGTCGACCTGCGCCTGCTCATTACCGGCATCCAGGGCGAACCGCAGGGAGCCGCGTGGTGACCCCCGCACGCGTTGACCTCGACCCAGACGACGTCGGGCGCGGCTTCACCGCGCTCGTACTCGCCCTGGCGGAGGCGGTGCGCGAACTGCTCGAAAGGCAAGCCGTTCGTCGCATCGACGCTGGTGATCTCACGCCGGAGCAGGTCGAACGCCTCGGCAGGACGCTGTTCGCCGTACGGCAGCAGCTGACGGAGTTACGCCAGCAACTGGAAACAGCATCAAACAGGAAGGACACCTCATGACCGCCACAGTGTCGTCGGCCAATAGAGCCCCGCATCCGAGCAGCCTTGCGGACGTCCTCGACCTGGTGCTCGACAAGGGCATCGTTATCGACGCGTACGTCAGGCTCGCTCTGGTCGGGATCGAGATTCTGACCCTGGACGCGCGAGTGGTTATCGCCAGCGTCGACACCTACCTGCGCTTTGCCGAGGCAGTCAACCGCCTCGACCTGCAACCGCGCGAGCAAGCTACGGGACTTCCCGGGCTCATGGAGGACCTGCGCGAAGGCGGTGCCAAGCAGAAGACCCGCGGCGCGCTGGCCGGTGTCAAGGAAAGCATGAAGGAAGTCACCTCGTCGGGCCGCGCCCGCGGCGACGACGACGGGCACGGCGAGCAGCAGGAGCGCGAGCCTGCTCGGCCGCGGAAGGCCGCGGCTCGCAGCCGCCGGCCTGCCCGCCGAGCGAGCGGCGACGAGGAGAGCTGACCGATGCGCTACATCTACGGAGTGGTGCGTTCCGCGCATCACGCGCCCGCCGAGCTGTTCGGCGTGGGCCGCCCGCCGGTCGCCGTGCGATTGGTGAGTTCCGGACCGCTCGCCGCCGTGCTGAGTGATGTTGACGACGCCTTCGTCGTCGAGGAGGTCGATGCGCGCGCGCACGTCCACGTGCTCATCGGCCTGCTCGGCGGCGGCCCGGTGATACCACTGCGGCTGGGTACGGTGGCTCCGGACGACGACGCGGTACGCGCCGAGGTGCTCGACGCGGCGCAGGACGATCTTGTCAGTGCCCTGGATGCGCTCGACGGCCTCGTCGAACTGCACGTCGACGCGGACGACAACGAGGCGGAGGCGATCGCCGCCGTCGCCGGCGCAGCGCCGATCCGGCCGGGGGAGTCGCTCGACTTCCAGGCGGCACTTCAGGTCGGGCAGCACGTCGCTGAGTTGCTCGTAGAGCACCGGCAACGGCTCGCCGGCGAGATCGTGGACCAGCTGCGTCCGATCGCAGTACGGGACGCGCCGCGGTCGGTGATCAAGGGGCCTGAGGATCCCGTGCTGCGCTGGGCGTTCCTCGTCAAGGCCGACGACATCGTGACATTCGACGAGACGGTGGTCAGCATCCGCGCTGGCTATCCGTCGCTCGCGATCCGCTATGTGGGTCCGTTGCCTGCAGCGCACTTCGTGGACTGGCGCACAACGCCGGACAGCGATGAGACGGACCCGTTCCAAACACAGGGGAATTGGGGTTGGTGAACGATCATGCATGACACAGTCAAGATAGGCACGGCCGCGCTGGGTGGATATGTGCTCGGGCGCACCAAGAAGGCCAAGGCTGCGATCGGCCTTGCGCTGTGGCTCACCGGCAAGGGCCGGCCACGCGATATCGCGCGCGATCAGGCCTTCAAGCTGCTGCAGTCGGAGCGCGGCCAGGAGCTGCTCATGCAGATGCGTGGGCCGGTGCTCGCGGCCGGCCGGCAAGCGGCGCTCGCGCTCGTGGAGGGGCAGGCCGGCCGGCTCACGTCCGGCATGCAGAAGCGCACCGAGAAGCTCGGCGGCGAGACCGTACGCACCGGTGCGGACACGGCGAAGCGGCTGACCAGCCGCCGGCGGCGTGACCAGGAGCCCGAGGAAGAGCCTGAGGAGGAGTACGCCGACGAGTACGAGGACGAGGAAGAGGCGTACGAGCCCGAGGAGGAGGCGTACGAAGCCGACGAGGACGAGTACGCCGACGAGGACCTCGAGGACGAGCAAGCACTGGACGAAGACGAAGACGAGCAAGCACTGGACGAGGACGAAGGCGAGGCCGAGGAGGAGCCTGAGCCGGAGCCTGAGCGACCCGCCCGGCGGCGTTCCCGCCGCTCGGCGGCCTGAGCACGCATGAACGACAGGAGGTCCGTCATGGATAGCAAGTCATCGCAGGGCCTGGTGAGCAGCCTCCGGGACAGCCCCGCAACGCAGGAATTGGCCAACGAGGCGCGCCGACTATTCGAGGCCCAGGCGGGTCGCATCACCGGCAAGCTCGACGGCGGCGTCGACGCGCTGACCCGCGTCGCCGACTCCGGAAAGCTCGGCGTGGTCGGCAAGAGCGCCGGCCAATTGCTGCAGGGCAAGCCGCTGGGTGCTGCCCTCACCGGAGCCAAGGAGGCGGTAACCGGCAAGGTCAGTTCGCTTGTCGGCGGCAAGAAGGGCAAGGGTAAGGGCTCTAGCCGGCAGAAGGTCGTGAACATCGAGGAGTCGATCGACGTCGGCGTCCCGCTCGATGTCGCGTACAACCAGTGGACCCAGTTCCAGGACTTCTCGCGATTCACCAAGGGCGTCGAGAGCGTCGAGCAGAGCAATGAGACCGAGATGACCTGGCGCGGCAAGGTGTTCAAGTCGCACCGCAGCTGGAAGGCGAAGATCCAGGAGCAGGTGCCCGACAAGCGCATCGTCTGGACGTCCGAAGGGCCCAAGGGCTCGAGTCGTGGCGTGGTGACATTCCACCCGCTGGCTGAGGACCTCACCCGGGTGCTGGTCGCGATCGAGTATTACCCGCAGGGTGTCGTCGAAAAGACGGCCAACATATGGCGCGCCGTTGGGCGACGAGTGCGGCTGGACCTGAAGAACTATCGGCGGTTCACCATGCTCGAGGGCAAAGCGACCGGTGCCTGGCGGGGCCGCATCGAACGCGGCAAGGTCGTCGAGCGTCCGCCGGGCAAGAAGTCCGGCGCGCGCAAGGCGGAGCCTCGCAAGGCCGGCGCACGTAAGGACGGAGCACGCAAGGCGGAGCCGCGTAAGGCAACCGCGCGGAAGGCGGAGCCTCGCAAGGCCACCGGGCGTAAGGCCCCGGCCAAGGCTCAGGCCGCCAAACGGACGACGACCCGCCGCCGCGCTGCGTCATAAAGGGTTTAGGACGCCGCCTCGCACGGGTACCACCTAGACCGTAAGGAGGAGCCGTGCAGATCACACGCAGGATCCGCAACGCCTGGCAGCGGCTCGTGGCCAACATGAAGGTGACGATCGGTCGCCTTACCGGCAACAAGCGAGCAGTCAGGCGGGGACGAAGCGATCAGGTGAAGGCAGGCGCCAAGCAGGCCGCTGAGAACGTCAGGGGCTGGCGACGCAAGTGGGTGAGGAGCTGAATTATGGGTACGGGTGGTCTCGCTACTAGTCTCATCGTTATCGCAGTCGGGGCGATCCTGCGCTTTGCGGTGTACGACCAGAACACCAACGGGTTCAATGTCGGCACCGTCGGAGTGATCCTCATGATCGTCGGCGTCATCGGGTTGATTCTCTCGATCATGCTGCTGACCATGCGTCGGCGTACGGACGTCTACCACCACGACAACGCCTACATCGACGAGCCAGGGCCGCCGCCGCC